>CAZCOZ010000026.1:0-20344 GCA_964500555.1 uncultured Thiotrichaceae bacterium
AACTGGGGCTTCGGTTTCGACTCTGGTTATCAACATTATAGAACTGTTCTCTTTAATTTATGATAGTGTGATCTTCCACCTGTAATCCCGTAAATTATTGATTTAAAATAGAAAATAGATATCAGGGTTGCGATCATTTCTCTTCAGGGTTATTAATTATGGATATATATTAGCATTTGTTAATATTCTGATGTACAATCAATGCATCATGTTAAATCTAAATAAATTTTTTCGCATCAACGCAACGTTACTGGCCATTGCTCTTGTAGCGACTCAATCTGTCGCCTCAGAGCCTGAGTTATGTGAAGCTTTTAAAAATAGCAATATCGATCAATCAATGATTGAGACAATGCTCAATGCCGCTGAAAATGATCATTTATATCGGATGAAGCAGAATAGTTCAAAAATGGGCTTTTGTGTCGATAGCTCAATCGGACAAATTGAAGGTAGTTTCAATAATTTTCAGGGTGGTTTAGCCCTGAAAGATTCAGACAGTCAGACCATGGTTTCGATCGATGTCAACAGCTTAACAACGGATGCTTTTTTTATCGAAGAACTGTTGAAAGGTGATAGTTTCTTTGATGCCGAAAAATTCCCCGAACTTATTTTTATTAGTACCGGTTTCGAATGGATCAGTGATACTCGAGCAATATTGAAAGGTCATCTTTCTATGCATGGCATAACAAAAGCCATTGGATTTTATGTAGAGATTACCGAGACTGATGGTGATCTGGGCGATTCAGATAGCATACATATTAAAGCCACGACAACGATATTACGCTCAGAATTTGGTATGTCTTCACTATCATCAATGGTCGATGACAAAGTGAACCTATGCATGAGCGCCGAGGCGGAGAGATATAACAAAAAACATTTGAGCCTCTCCTCTACTTCTATCAATGGCCAACTGTGATTTTTCAGGATTAAGCTTATCAAGTTTTCCCGTTAACAATACGATATAAGCTTCCCTGATAATCTACAACAAACAACTCGCCATCATTAGCCTGAGCAAAAGAGACTATCGATAATTGGCTGTTAATTAAAACGCGACGCTCAAAACCGTTCTCGCCGTTTGGAAATAATCCCCAAACTGTTCCAATAACAAAATCAGCGAAAAGGTAAACACCCTGTAATTCGGGTATTGCATTACCTCGATACACATAACCACCGGTTACAGAAAAACCTTCTGAATGGTCGTATTCAGCGACTGGAAAAATCAGTTCATTCGTCGCTGGACAGTTATTAGATTCAAATACCGCACTGGCTTCAAAACAGTCCCAACCGTAATTACCGCCATTGACAATAAGGTTTATCTCTTCTAACTCATTCTGACCAACATCGCCAAGCCAAAGGTCACCCGTACTCCGATCAAAACTCCAGCGCCAGGGATTGCGCAATCCGTATGCGTAAATTTCTGCACGCCCACCGCCAGCGGCAAATGGATTGTCGGTCGGGCTAACATAAGGAAAACCACTATCGACATCGATCCGGAGCAAAGCACCCAGTAACGTATCAGTATCCTGAGCCTGTTCCTGAGGATCACCACCCCCCCCACCATCACCAAAACCAATGTATAAATTCCTGTCGGCGCCAAAGGCAATATGTCCGCCGTTATGATTTGTCTCGAACTGGTTTTGTTCAAGAAGAATATCTTCTGGTGCTAGATCTAAAACATCACCACTTATATTTTCGCTTAACCGGGTTATGCGTGAAACAAGTTTATTAACACCGTCATTTGCAGTGATTGTATATGACAAAAAAACTTGTTTATTACTTTCAAAGTCAGGGTGAAAAGCAATCGCAAGTAAACCACCTTCGTTAGTATCATCTACAACGCCACTAAAATCCAAATAGGTATTTTTGACATTCGTATTTTCATCAGTAGCATCAAACCAGAAAATCTGCCCACCTTGTTCAACAACGTACCAGCGGTCACTATTATCGGGTTCAGATAATAATGCCACAGGACGGTTGAATGAAATGTCTGGGTAGGCGAGTTCAAGTTTTATAATCGGAAAAACATCGTCATCAATGCTAGTGCTATCACTACCGCAGGCCGTTATAAGCAACGCGAAAAATAAATATACAATATTACGAATATATTTCATAGCAAGTGATACCTCAGTTGATAATTTTTCTAGAAACTATTTATTGCCGCGAAAAACGCAGAGAACACAAAAAAAGACAATTTAGAGTGCTATAGGTTCACGCAACGCTAAGACATATCCATCTAAAGACAATAAGCTCTTTTGTATTTATTCGCGTTCTTAGCGTCTTTCGCGGCGCAATGTTTTTAATATCTCTAACTTTACTACCACTAATCTACCCAAACCCGCGCATTTCTAAACAATCGCATCCATGGTGCGTCCTCCTGCCAGTCATCGGGATGCCATGAATGTTGTACAGTTCTAAATACACGTTCAGGATGCGGCATCATTATCGTCACACGACCATCATCACTGCAGAACCCCGTTAGCCCTTCAGGCGAACCATTTGGGTTCAATGGGTAAACCTCTGTTGCTTGAATGTTGTGATCCACATAGCGCAACATAGACTTCACCTGCTCACGCTGCGCTACCGTTTTGTATTCAGCACGTCCTTCTCCATGTGCAACAGCAATAGGCATATAAGAACCAGCCATATCTCGCATTAAAATAGAAGGTGATTCTGTCACTTCGACCAAACTATAACGTCCTTCGAACTGTTCCGAATTATTCCTAACAAAATGCGGCCATAAATTCGCGCCGGGAATTAATTCTTTAATATTCGCCATCATCTGACAACCATTACAGATTCCCAGACTAAACGTATCGTCACGATTAAAATACTTTTCAAAAACATCGCGCGCACGTGGGTTAAATAAAATCGATTTCGCCCAGCCTTCGCCTGCTCCTAAAACATCGCCATACGAGAAACCGCCACAGGCAACCAGACCTTTGTAATCATCAAGCGCAACATCACCGTTAATAATGTCACTCATGTGAACATCAATGGCATTAAACCCTGCTCGATCAAACGCTGCAGCCATTTCTATTTGACCATTGACACCCTGCTCTCTAAGTACGGCTATATTAGGTTTAATCCCTTTTTGTATGTATGGCGCGGATACATTTTTGTTTATATCAAAACTTAATTTAGCACTGAGGCCAGTGTTGGACTCTTTGTGATCCGCAGAAATTGCGTCGAATTCCTGTTGCGCACATTCTGGGTTATCACGTAAACGCTGCATGTGATAACTGGTTTCACTCCATATTTTCTGCAAGGATTCGCGCGTTGCAGAAAATACGGCAATACCATTATTGCTTATCGTTACCTGATCATCTTGACGAAGTTGTCCAATAAGATGCAGACAATCACCTAAGCCTGCTTCTGAAAAAACAGATTCAACAACATTTAACTCTGAACGTCTAACTTGAATAACGCCACCGAGTTCTTCATTAAACAAAACAGAAACTGCATCACTTTCAGAATTGCCTGCATTTTCCATCATAGAATCAAGTTGTATATCGAGACCACAATGCGTAGCAAATGCCATTTCAGTTAAGCAGGCAAACAGACCACCATCTGAACGATCATGCCAGGCAATAATTTTATCTTGCCGATTTAATTGCTGGAAAACAGTAAACAGGGACTTTAATTCTTCGGCATCATCAACATCGGGTGGTAGCTGACCGATTTGTTTACAGGTTTGTGCAAGCGCCGAACCTCCCATGCGATTTTTTCCATTACCCAAGTCAATGAGCAATAATTCTGTTTCGTCTATGTCAGTGCGAAGTTCGGGCGTGAGTGTTTTACGCACATCTATAACAGGAGTAAACGCGGTAATAATGAGTGACAATGGTGAGGTGACTGATTTATCAATAACACGATCACCTGTTTTTTCCTGCCATACGGTTTTCATCGACATAGAATCTTTGCCAACAGGAATCGTCAATCCTAACTGCGGGCATATTTCCATACCCACAGTTTTCACTGCATCATATAAAATCGCATCTTCACCATCATGCCCAGCAGGTGCCATCCAGTTTGCGGATAGTTTTATATCCGATAACTTTTCAATCGATGCTGCCATAATATTGGTAATCGATTCCGCCACTGCCATACGTGCAGACGCGGGACCATCCAGCAAAGCAATCGGTGTACGTTCACCAATCGCCATCGCCTCACCACAATAACCTTCAAATGATGATGTTGTCACTGCCACATCAGCAACCGGAATTTGCCAACGCCCGACCATTTGGTCACGCGTTACCATGCCAGTGACCGTACGATCACCAATCGTAATTAAAAAAGATTTATTAGCAACGGAAGGCAAACGTAAAACATTAAACGCGGCTTCGGTAATACCAATTGCATGTGTATCTAACGGCGTATGTTTAACGGCAACGCGTTTTACATCACGTGACATTTTAGGCGGTTTACCAAGAAGTACATCCAACGGCATATCCACTGGATAGTTATCAAAATGACGATCATGTACTTTTAAGGTTTGCGCCTCTGTGGTCTCACCTAAAATAGCGTAAGGACAACGTTCACGTGCGCACAGGTTTTTAAAATCTTCAATGCGTTCTGGATTAATCGCAAGCACATACCTCTCCTGCGATTCATTACTCCAGATTTGCATCGGTGTCATGCCGGGTTCGTCATTATGAATCTCGCGTAATTCAAACTCGGCACCGCGACCACCGTCATACACCAGTTCTGGCAGTGCATTGGACAATCCACCTGCGCCAACATCATGAATAGATAAGATGGGATTATTGTCTACTTCTGCCCAACAGCCATCAATCACTTCCTGACAACGACGTTCCATTTCTGGATTACCGCGCTGTACAGACGCGAAATCTAAATCTTCCGCACTTGCGCCACTGTCCATTGACGATGCTGCCCCGCCACCCAAACCAATTAACATTGCTGGACCACCAAGTACTACAATAGGTGTTGCTACAGGTAACTGTAATTTTTCAATATGTGGTTCGCGAATGTTTCCGTAACCACCTGCAAGCATTATGGGTTTGTGATAACCGCGAACTTCATCGCCATTTGTACCTGCTACTGTCTCCTCGAAGGTACGAAAATAACCTGCAATGTTAGGCCGACCGAATTCATTATTAAAAGCGGCTGAACCTATCGGGCCTTCCAGCATAATATCCAATGCAGAAACGATGCGTTCTGGTTTACCGTAATCGGTTTCCCAGGATTGTGGACAATCGGGTATTTTTAAATTCGATACAGAAAAACCATTCAAACCCACTTTTGGTTTTGAACCACGACCGGTCGCGCCTTCGTCACGAATTTCACCACCCGCACCTGTTGCTGCACCTGGAAAAGGTGAAATTGCAGTCGGGTGATTATGCGTTTCAACTTTCATTAAAATCGCAATGTGTTCGTTATGGTAGTTGTATTGATGCGTATTAACATCCGGCACAAAACGTTTTGCTTTATGCGATGCAATCACCGAAGAGTTATCACTGTAAGCGCTTAACACACCTTCTGAATTTAATTCGTGCGTATTGCGGATCATATTAAATAATGATCGCTCCTGTTTTTTACCATCAATAATCCAGTCGGCATTAAATATTTTATGGCGACAATGTTCTGAGTTCGCTTGTGCAAACATCATTAATTCTGCATCAACAGGATTGCGTTGCTCTGAAAGAAAATGCGTTAGCAAATAATCTATTTCATCATAGGACAGTGCCAGACCCAGATTCTGGTTAGCAGTTTCCAGCGCAGTTTTACCGCCACTTAGTACATCAACCGTTTGCCCTGCTACAGGTTGATGATGTTCAAACAGGCAACTGGCATTGGCATAATCATCAAGTACAATTTCAATCATACGATCATGTAACGCATTTGAAATCAGTAGTTTATCTTCACTAGTTAAACTATATTCTTTAATAAAGCCAAGTTGATACGCTATGCCCCGCTCTATTCTGGCAACCGATTGCAAATTACAGTTATGCGCGATATCTGTCGCTTTTGATGACCAGGGTGAGATTGTGCCCGTTCTCGGTGTCACTAAAAACAGTTCTCCGACTGCAGGTTTATCTTCGACGCTTGCCCCGTAAGTGAGTAACTTCACTAAAACAGCTGATTCCGCTTCATTCAAACCTGCATCTAGATCAACAAAATGCACATAGTGTGAGTTAAGCGATGTAACCGCGGGAACAAGCTGTTGTATTTCTAATAGACGTTTTTCAAGACGAAATTGTGATAAAGCGGGCGAACCGATAAAAACCTGCATGACTCTCCAAAGGCTGTGGGGCTAAGAAAGAAATAGAAACTGACAATAATTTAAGGACGAAATTTTACTCTGAAATGCGACATAAGTCGCCTGTCTCGGATTTGAAAAACGCAAAAAACTCACTGATTATACGGAGCTAACTCGCGAGTTTACGCTTCATTAAAATCCCTACAGAGTAAAAACATCTAACCCTAAATCACCAACTTCCTCATGCGTTGCTGCACTGGTAATAACAGCCACACTGGCTTCACCGTTTTTAAGATACGTTTCAGTAACACGCTTTAGATCATCAAGACTAACTTCCAGCACACGTTGACGGAACTGTTGTAATTTTTCTCGCGTTCTGCCATGTAGGCCATTGTGAAAAGCCGATCTCGCTTCGCCGGCAGGTGAACCCGGTTTATCCATGCTACCGATAACCCCTAAAATCGCTTCTTCAAGTTGACGATCTTCGTGATTATTTTCCAGCATCCATGTTATCGATTTATCGAAATCATCTAGCGTTTCACTCAATCGTGGATCACGATAGGAATAGAATTTGAATGCAGCAATATTCGAATCATGCGAAGCACCACCACCGTAAGCACCACCCTGCTCACGTACTGCTGTATGCAGATAACCATTTCGTAAAAAACCACCGAGAACCGATAGTGCAGCCGCATCCGTATGTTCCATTGTTACCGTCGGATAGGCTTTTGCACAGAAGTTAACTTGCGTGTTTGCTATCCACATTTGTCGGGTTTGCTGCTTTAACTCAGGCAATGAAAATAATCCGTTCGTTGTTGCATCAGTACCTGACCAGACGCTTTCAAATTCTGAAATTGTCTGATCCAGTTTGTCGGCTTCAAGCGTCAACATGTAAGATTTTGCTGCCGCTTTTATTTTTTCGTGAATTGCAGAAAATACTGCCGCCGTTTGTTTTATTTTTGTTTTGTCCGAATGCGAGTCGTCCAGCTCCTTGATATAATTAATACCTGCCAGGCCACCAAACTGATGACTCAACAATGCGACTGGACTTAGCCCGCTAGCAGCCGCTGTCATCGCCAGCGTATGACCATTACCTGTCACACTACGTTCACGACGGGTGCGCATTTGGGTTATTAATTCGGCAATACGTTCTTCTTCATCAAAACGCACATTGTTCAGCGTTTCCCACATGAGTTCGGCAAGTTGTTTATTATTTCTAACTAAGGCTTTACCCGAGAAGAAGTAATAGCCGCGGATTTTCTGTTCGTCATCCGTATGCGCTCGAATACTGTGATGTGCACTGATACCACCACTGACACTAGACTGCCAGCTCTGAATTTCCAAGTAATCTTTGTCGCCACAACCAAGCTCGGTCAAACAGGAAGAGTAGTACGGCAACAATGCCAGTTCCGTTTCGTTTAACTCAGGTAACTCGCAAACAATTTCATGATAAACCAGTCCATTCGTTCCCTGTTTGTAAATGCTGGATTCTGTACCAGCAACTGTTTTCTTCTCTGCGTACGGTATCGTTATTTCAGCAGGCACATCGTCGAGACCCACTTTAGGTAACATTTCCGGATTATCTTCCTGCGATTGTCGCTCAGCAAGTGCTTCAGTACGTTGAATAACTTGCTGTTTATCGGCATCGCTCATCGCTGCACGCATTGTTGCAAGATGATTTTTTTCTGCTTCTTCTTTACGCTGACTCAAATTTTCGTCAGGACGTAAAGTGAGTCTCACGCGATGTTGATTTTCAAGGAGTAACTCGCGCACCAGGTTTTTAATAAATTCTGGATCTTTAATATCTTCACGTAAGCTTTCAATAACAGGATCAAGATTTAATAACGATGCAGGATCACTACGATGAATCGCTGCCGTTAAGCCGTTAAGTATTAGTTGCAAACCAAAAGGATAACCGTCGCCACCGACTTCACGTTGACTCAATTCAAGTTGATGTAAAACCGCTTCCACTTTTTCATGTGGTACGCCATTTTCAGCGACATCCTTTAAAACGTCTAATACTAGCGTTTCAAATGCCTGTGCCTTTTCCACCGTACTACCTTCCAGGCCACACAGAAAACACATTTCATAATTAGAATCTTCCAGACCACACATTGGTGATGGCGCTGCACCCAGGTCTGTTTTTTCTAATGCCTGACGCATCGGCGAGGAACTATTGTCAAACAAAACCTGCGATAACAAATTCGCTTTCATCATGTCATCAAGCGAAGTACAGGGACCTAACAACCAGCTCATTACATGGTGCGTTTTCTCATCAATATTTTCTTCACCAACCGCATCGTAAGCGTAGGCTTCTTCGACCACCACTGGTGCTAGATAACGTTTTTCTGGTTTCACTGAAATAGTGACATTCAATTTTTCAAAAAATTTAAGGGATTGTTCTTCAAATTTTTCCTGATGTTCGAATACTGGAATATCACCAAACGTCATGAATATAGCGTTACTGGGGTGATAGTGTGTTTTGTGAAAATCTTTTAATTGCTGATACGATAAATCAGGAATATCCTGTGGTTCACCGCCGCTATTATAGTGATAAGTTGATGTTGGGTATAAATATTTACTCACTTGCTGCCACAAAACGCTAACAGGTGAACTCATGGCACCTTTCATTTCATTGAACACAACACCTTTATATTCCAGCTCACTTTCTGGATTTTTTTCTTCTTTAAATTCGACGCGGTGACCTTCCTGCAAAAAGTCTAATTCATCAAGACGTGTAAAGAAGACAGCATCAAGATAAACATCGAGTAAATTATTAAAATCTTTTTTGTTCTGGCTGGCGAAAGGATAAGCTGTCCAGTCACTGCTGGTAAAGGCATTCATGAAAGTATTTAAAGAACGGCGAATCATCATAAAGAAAGGATCGCGTACTGGGTATTTCTTACTACCACATAATGCAGTGTGTTCTAAAATATGTGCAACACCGGTTGAATCCATCGGCACTGTTCTGAATGCGACCAAAAAAACATTCTCTGCATTTTCTGCTTCCATATGATAATGCAGTGCACCTGTTTTTATATGCTGGTATTCCTGCAAGGTTACATTTAATGAATCAATACGTTCACTGCGAATCCATTTAAAGGCGGGATGATGATTAAGTAATTGACCATCACTTAGGTTATCGGCAGTAGGATTTATTGATGACATAAAATTTTAACTCTCTGTTATTTTCGCTGATCGTTCGTTATTAAATCGTTCATGATTAATCAGCCAAATTTTTTAATGTGATTTATTCGTCCGTAGGCTAATGCGCTTACTTAAGAAAAAAAGCCGTACTATTGTCATTGCGAGGCACGAAGCAATCCCGTTATGACGGAGTACACATGCCAGAGATTGCCACGCTATCGCTCGCAATGACGGGCTTGCTCCTTAAGCAAGCGACATTACGCCCGTATGCGTATCATTACGCGTTAACTTATAAACTGTTTCAATCAAGGAGGTGAGCCCCCGTTCCTGCATTCTTGGTTCATCGTTAATCGTGTCTTTAAAACACAGTTTATCGATCTTAAAATAATCAGAATACAGTTCTGTAACGTTGTCTTCTGAGACTGAAAATGGCGGCCCGTCCATTTGTGTTTGATCGTAAGTTAACGTAACCAGTAATGTACGTGTGCCCGGCTTTAATATTTCAGCCATTTTCTCGACATACTGCTTGCGCATTTCTGGTGGCAATGCAACTAACGCTGCACGATCGAATACATCGGTAACATCTTCCAGGTCTTTCTCATGTAATGCAAAAAAATCACCCTGAAATATTTCTATTGTAGACGTTTGATCACTGCTTATATAAAGGCCATGCAAATCCTGCCCTTGATGATCAGATACAGCATGCTTATAATTTAAAGCGTTCTCTTCAAAAAAAGCTTTGACCGCATTCTTGCTGCACTCTACAGCGAACACCTTATAACCTGCTTGCGATAACCAGAGCATGTCTTTACTTTTGCCGCACAACGGCACGAAAACTTTTAATTTTTCGCGTAGCTCTGGCGGTGCGCCCTTCTCACCATAGAAATAAGTAAGATAGGGATTAATCGTGGTTTGATGAAATCCAGTCTCGTTATTTTTCCAGCGTTCTAACCAAAAATCGATATCCATAGCTTAATATTCCTATCTCAGGAAACTTCTAAACTAAGATTAAGGATTAACCCTGTCCCGGTTTCCAGACACCAAATGCATCTTCAGGTGGCTTCATGTCCTGTTCCACTTGATCAAGCACCTGCCCCATAAAATGGGATAAGTCACCTACCAAACCTTTCTTGTCTAAATCAGGCTGATCTTGATGCGCCAGTACGTAACCTGTAACGGCACTTAGGTACTGCATAAAATACAGATCGTTATCTGCCGCTGAATCATGTTTTGCTACGACTGCTTTCATTTCTGAAACCATTGTATCGGATAGTTGAATACCGCCACTCATAATATATTTTCCTGGTAAATTTTCTGTTGTTTTCTGATCTTCTCAGTATATGATTAATGGTGTTATTCTAAGCTATTACAAGCCCATCGAACAGGATTCACCATGTATAAAATTTGTGTTTATGTCCCTGAAAATTCTGTGGAAACCGTTAAACAGGCATTGTTTGATGCTGGCGCTGGTCGAATTGGTGATTACGACCGCTGTTGCTGGCAAACGACTGGAACAGGCCAGTTTCGCCCATTGGAAAATAGCCAGCCTGCTATTGGCGCACTCAATCAAATAGAACAGGTCAGCGAAATAAAACTGGAACTGGTATGCGAGAATACGTTAGCAAAACAGGCCATTGCGGCAATGAAGCAAAGTCATCCTTATGAAGAACCAGCGTATCATGTCTGGCGATTAGAAGATTTGTAAAAGAGGATTTATTCACGAAGAACATTTGTGCAACATTCACTATTTCTTAGTCCTGTCATCCTCGAATGTTTCTATCGGGGACCCATAATGGTCATGTGGTACGAGAGTATGTAGGTTCCCGATAAATGCATTCGGGAATGACATGATGAATTTAGCCTTTAAGGTTTTGCAACAAACTATCGAATCCAGCCACGCTCACTGGAATCAAGAAAATCAAGCATACAACGAACGTGTTCATCTTGCTGTGCCAGCTCTTCTACTTTTTCAAGTGCAACTTTATGCGAACAACTCGATTTTATTAATAGTTTAAATGTCTGCTGTAACGCACGAATGGAATCTGCTGAAAAATTCCTGCGCTTAAGACCTTCTTTGTTTATGCCAACCGCTCTTGCGCGATTACCTGCAACGGTAAAAAACGGTAAAACATCACGATCGATGGCTGTCGAAAACCCAGTAAAAGCATGCGCGCCAATACGAGTGAATTGATGAACAGTCGTGTAACCACCTAGAATGACATAATCCTCAACAACGACATGACCAGCAAGTGCAGTGGCATTTGCCAGTATTATATGATCACCTAAAACACAATCGTGCGCAACATGGCTACTCACCATAAATAAATTATCACTACCAATTGTGGTTACGCCTCCACCGCCAGGCGTACCACGATGTAAGGTTACGTATTCACGAATGGTGTTTCGATCGCCAACGATTAACTCCGTTGGGTCGTCATTGAACTTTAAATCCTGCGGTTTTTCACCGACAGAGGAAAACTGAAAAATGCGGTTATCTTTGCCTATCTTTGTTGGCCCATTAATAACAACATGAGATGCGACTGTTGTACCTGAACCAATTTCAACATCTGCACCAATGACCGTAAATGGCCCGATGCTTACATCATCGGCAATTTTTGCCGAAGGATCAATTATTGCCTGTGGATGAATCATGTTTAGTTATTCTTTGTCCCTGAATTAATCATCCCGATCAATCCTCTTTGGGTTTCGCTGCACATAACATCTGGGCAGCAGTACATAACTCACCATCGACCGTCGCTTCACAGGAAAATTTCCAGATCACTTTTGAGCGGCGCTCAACTTTTACCTTAAGCATCAACTGATCACCCGGAACAACCTGGCGTTTAAAACGAACACCATCTACGCCAACCAGCATGTATAACACATCATCTTTAGGCTCTTCACTCATTGTGCGAAAACCGAGCAGACCGGTGGCTTGCGCTAATGCTTCAATAATTAACACACCTGGCATCAACGCCTGTTCAGGAAAATGTCCCTGAAAAAAAGGTTCGTTAACGGAAACATTTTTAATCGCAGTAAGACTTTCACCCGGGATACATTCAAGTACACGATCAACCAGTAAAAACGGGTAACGATGTGGTAGAAACCGTCTAATTTCTTCTATGTACATTTCGCTCAAGGGAAACTCCTCTTTAATAATATATCGTTAGCATTGTACTTTATCGCGTTAAACCACACTAGAACACTCCAAACAATTCCTGATGATATTTTTTACTTAGCTCTTATCTGCAAGCATTTTCTCTAATTTGTTTAGCCTGCGTGCCATTTTATCAAGCGTTCTAAAACGTGCTGTATTTTTACGCCAGTTTGCCGTTTCATCCATCGGTGTTGATGAAGAGTAAGAGCCCGATTTCAGAATAGATGCAGATACTAGTGTACGACCAGTAATCATTACATTATCCGTAATTTCTATATTATCCCGCACACCAACACTGCCACCAAACAGACAAAATTTACCGATTTTTACCGTACCGGCAATACAGGTACAGGCGGAAATAACAGTATGTTCGCCAATTTCGACGTTATGACCAATCTGAATTTGATTATCAAGTTTAACGCCTTCACCAATAATCGTATCCTGTAAGGCACCACGGTCAATACTGGTATTCGCCCCTATTTCGACGTGATTAGCAATTCGAACACGACCCAGTTGCGGTACTTTGAAATAGGCATTATTGTCTTTAACAAAACCAAAACCGTCTGCGCCGATCACTGCACCTGAATGTAAAATACATTCATCACCAATACTGCAATTGGCATAAACAGTCACATTTGCATTTAGATAAGAATGTTTGCCGATACTTACATTTTCGCCAATAACGCTACCTGAGCCGATATAGCTGTGCTCACCTATATGAGCACCTGATTTAATAACCGCATTTGCATCGACTGTTACGCTATCCGCTATCACTGCATCCGATGCAATGACTGCAGACGGTGCAATACCTGACGATGGTAGAACAACAGGATGCAATAATGTAGCCGCTTTGGCAAAAGCCAGTCGTGGATCATCAGAAATAATCACCGGCACCGGACTGTTCTGAGACCATTCCTGCTTACTGATAACAGCCGATGCTTTTGTTACGCTGAGGCTATTTTGATATTTAACATTTGAAATAAAGGCTAAATCACCCTTTTCGGCATGATTGATATCAGCTACGTTTTCGATTAAACAATCCTCACCAGAAAAATCACACTGGATTTTTTTTGCTAACTCGGAAAGTTTTATAGCCATATAAATTGGACGTTGCGTTAAGTTAGCCTATGACTTATTTCTTAGACTTATTTCTTAAAAGCCTTTTTCATTTTAGATAGGACTTTATCCGTAATATCAAATTCTTCTTCGGTATATGCAACACCTTCACTTAAAATTAAAGAGTAACCATCGCTTTTTGCCACTTCGTCAATAATTTTTCTTACCTGTGTTTGCAGAACAGCTAATTCCTGATTTCTAACTGTTGCTACTTCCTGACCTAAAACAGCTTCTTTTTGTTTCAACGCCTGTATCTTTGTAATGATTTTCTTTTTCAGGTCATTCAATTTATCTTCCGTCATTACTAATTCATTACGTTTGTAATCTTCCTGTAGTTTTTTGATGCCTGTTTCCATTGATTTCAGCTCATCACGTTGCGGACCAAAGCGTTCTAGCATAGAGGTATTTACTTTATCAACCTGAGGCGCTTCCGTTAATATTCTTTCCACACTAACCACGCCGATCTTCAAATCAGCCGCTATCACCGTTGTAGAACACAAACCACTAAAGAATAAAGTGATAAATATTTTTTTCATTGTCGATTTTATTGTCGACGTTATTGTAGATTTCATATTAATTTTTTTCATTGTAATTTTCTCCTAAAAAGATGAACCAATACTAAACTGGAATGCACGTAAATCATCGTCTGCAACATCGTTAAGTGTTTCGGCATAACTAAAACGTAACGGGCCTATTGGTGATAACCACACCAGTGACACCCCCACTGAACTCCTTAACTGATCAAATTGAAATCCTGTGTCTATTGATGATGCATCAAAAGTTGCGACATCATCCAGAAATACATTACCTACATCAAGAAAAGCACTTAGACGTACCGAACTTGGTGGCTTTTCCATAAAGGGTATCGGGAATATATAATCAATGCCAGCAGTAACACGTATATTACCACCAATTGCAGAACCCGTTCGTTCCTCTACACCCGTCACTGTATTTAAAACCAGGTCACGCGGACCCAGGGTATTAGAGTCATATCCACGCACGGTTCGAATACCGCCGGCAAAATAACGTTCGAAAAATGGCAGTGATGTGGTATCACCATAACCATCGCCATAGGATAGATTCGTACGTAACAATAATGTTGTATTTTTAGAAACGCCGATAAACTTATTACCGAGGTAATTAATCTTATAGTATTCCAGATCACTTCCTGGAACCGTTAAGTTAACACCAATACTATGTTGCGTACCCGACGTTGCAAAAATAGTACGGTTTCTGGTGTCGTGTGAAAAACTTGCATTTAGGGTGAGACTATTAAAACTTCTTTTATCATTTCTTTCTGCAAGGAAATCGTTAACGTCATTCGAAGGATTAACCGTCGACGGTATGATTTTAATATGACTAAAGCCATAACCAAAACTAAGCGTATTAAATTCAGTCAGTGGCACACCATAGCTGATATTCAAGTTACCTGAGTTCGTCTGAAAATTATTGATTTGCTCTTCCGAGGCATCGCGATCTCTATAAGACGCGCTTATGGTACGACTAATACCATCGATGGTGTAATACGGATCGGTAAAAGCCGCGCTATAAACCGTATTCGCTTTATCCGTATTCACATTAACTGACAGTCGCTCCCCTGTACCAAATAAATTCTCCTGCGTTAAACCAACATTAAACAAGAATCCTTGCGTTTGTGAGAACCCGGCACCGATATTAAAACTTCCCGCCAGTTTTTCTTCAAGCGTTACTTTTATGTCAACCTGATTATTTGTACCCGGTACAGGAACGGTATCAATTCTAGCTGTTTCAACATACGGTAATCGTTGTAGTCGCACTTTCGACCGTTCCAGCAAATCACTCGCCAGTAACGAGCCTTCCACAAGACGCATTTCACGTCGATAGACATGATCTTGCGTACTGTCATTACCGTGGATATTAATTCGTCGCACATATACCTTTTCACCCGGTGTAACAAAATAACTCAGTGCAACCTCTTTCTTCTCATCGTCTATTTCTGGGGTAATTCTAACCTCAGAAAAAGCATAACCAATACGTCCCATTTGCTGTTCAAGTAATTTTTTACTTGTAGTCATTAATTTTCGAGAAAAGAATTCCCCTTCTTTAGTCAAAATTTGTGACTGCATAGTTCTGCGGTTGGTCACCAGTTCACCCGTCAGCGTTGCTGATGAAATTTTGTATTGCGCGCCTTCGGTGACATTGATTGTGATATAAATATCTTTCTTATCGGGTGTGATAGAAACCTGTGTGGAATCAATTGAAAATGTGATGTAACCGCGATCGAGATAATAAGAACGAATTTTTTCTAAATCGCCATTAAGTTTGGGCTTTGAATAATCATCAGCAGATGATAGTAGTGCCCATGCTGATGGTACACCTGATTCCAGTTCGCTGAGTAATTTGTCATCATCAAAAACATGGTTACCCGTGATATTAATATGCTTAATTAAAGCAACCTGGCCCTCGGCTATGGTGATATCTATATCAACACGGTTTTGATCTAAATCGTTAACCTCGGTATTAATTTTTACGCCATATTTCCCCTGGCTAAAATAAACCCGCTCTAACTCAAGCGTTAATTTATCCAGCAAAGAACGATTGTAAATTTTACCTCGGGTAACACCTATATCTTCTAATGCGGACTTTAATGCATCATCGTCGATGTCGGAGTTACCGGAGAAGTCAACATTGGCGATCGACGGTCGTTCTTTCACTCTTATGACCAATGTATTGTCATCGCGAAAAAATTTAATGTCCGCAAAAAAACCAGTTTTATATAATTCACTAATAGCAAAAGTAACTTGATTACTATCAATTGGGTCACCTACCACAATCGGTAAATAGTTGAGCAAGGTACCGTCAGGTATCCGCGTCAGGCCTTCTATTTTTATTTCATCAACCGTAAACGTATCCGCATAAGCATTCGCCATACAGATAAAATTAATGAAAATTGAAAAAACAAACAAACGATAAAATGGCATACAGATCGGCAACCTTTTACTGCAACAAACGTTGGACGTCGTTAAAAATTGCGAGACACATGAGTGACGCGAGAATAACCATACCGACTTGCTGACCTCGAAGTTCAAAACCTTCTGAAACAGGTGAGCCTTTAACAATTTCGATTAAATAGTAAAACAAATGTCCACCATCAAGCATCGGCACTGGCAACAAGTTCAAAACGCCTAGACTAACAGAAATAACGGCAAGGAAAGATAAAAATGAAACCAGACCAATGCTCGCCGTTACACCTGCATAAGTGGCAATGGTAATCGGCCCAGAAATATTGGATAACGCCGCTTCACCCGAAACCATTTTCCACAATACACGTAGCGTCAACCAGGACATATCCCAGGTTTTGACTGCTGCACTGGACATCGCCTGCAGCGGTGAGTACTCTATTCGTGTCACCAGCATTTCTTTTACATCGTCGGAAATATGCTGATACGCGCCAATATAACCTTGTTGCGCTGTTACCTGTTCGCCGTTCTTAATCTCGCTAGTCTTAACTTCTCTACTGTTAGGTATAATTGTAATCGTTTCTGTATTTCCCTCACGATCGCCCTCGCGCAAAATCTCAAACTGCATCGCCTTATTTGGTTTAGCACGAATACTCTCTACAAGAGTAATCCATTGATCAATGCTAACGCCATCAACTGCAGTGATAATATCGCCTTTTCGCAAACCCGCATTTTCCGCAGCACCACCTTCTACCACACCACCAATTTCAGCGGGTAAATCTGGCCACCATTGTTTAAAGCCAATGATTTCGAAAATATCACCTTCATTTTTAAGTAGCTGCATTTCACCCAGAGCAAGTGTATGAGTCCGTTCATTACCATCAATCGATTGAACAGCAATTTCAAGATCACCCCCATTTAATCCCTGGCCGAGAATTTCCATTCTAAAGTCATTCCATGATTTCACTTGTGTATCGCCAACGCGTAACACTTCATCCTGTTGTTGAAACCCTGCCTGCATAGCAATACTTTCTGCTACAGGTTCTCCGATAAGTGGACGGTCTACTGTGGTACCCATGATAAAGACAAGCCAGTAAAAAAATATCGCAAGAATAAAATTAAAAGCGGGGCCCGCAACTACAATAGCAAAGCGTTTCGCCACGGACTGATTATTAAAGGCGCGACTTCTATCTTCATCCGCCACATTACCTTCACGCTCATCGAGCATCTTCACGTAACCACCTAAAGGAATAGCCGCGATTACAAAATCGATCTCATCGCCTTCAGCTGTTTTTTTACGCCAACTGAATAGCGGTTTACCAAAACCTACCGAAAAGCGCAAAACTTTTACGCCGACTTTGCGCGCGACCCAGTAATGACCAAATTCGTGAAAAGTCACTAAAATGCCAATCGCGACGATGAAGTAAAAAAGGTTATGTAAGACGCTCATAAATTTATATATTGTATGTTTATGTCAAAATTAAATTAAAAGTTTATAATCAGTTTATTCCACTGTCATCCTCGAATGTTTTTATCGGGGATCCACTATTATTAGTAACTCAAAAGCCCTGGATTCCCGATAAAAACATTCGGGAATGACAAACTACCTTTAACCATGACTTAGTCATGTTAAGTATATATTTAGTGAAGTTTAACACTTTGTATATCACTCAATTCAGCAATACATCTATTAGTTATTATTCTTGCCAAAGTATCGGCTTCCAATATTGCTTCTAATGAACTTACGTCATTAACGATAACCGCTTGCTTTAAAGTTTGTTCAATCAACTTCGCAATATCATTAAAGCTTACTTTTTCATCCAGAAAAGCAGCAACCGCAACTTCATTCGCCGCATTCAATACAATGGTTGCAGAACCACCCATTTCAATCGCTTCATAACATAAACGCAAACAGGGAAAATGGTCCAGATCAGGCTTTTCAAAATCTAACTTTGCGACCTCAAAAATATCCAGTGGTTCAACGCCTGAACTTATTCTTTCAGGCCAGGCTAAAGCGTGTGCAATCGGTGTACGCATATCGGGGTTGCCTAGTTGCGCCAAAACAGAACCGTCGGTATACGTCACCATCGAGTGAATCACACTTTGCGGATGTACCACGACGTCAATATCCGAAATAGCCATATCGAATAACCAGTACGCTTCAATTAATTCCAGACCTTTATTCATTAAGGTTGCCGAGTCCACCGATATTTTTTTTCCCATATCCCAGTTAGGATGATTCACTGCTTGCTCCGGAGTGACTGCCTGCAATTGTTCCTGTGTAAATGTTCTGAAAGGCCCACCACTTGCGGTTAAAAATATCTTTTTAATACCTGCCGCAGCTTCAGTATTGGAACGTTTAGCTGAGAAAGATTGTTCAGGCAAACAGTGCGGCATACATTGAAAAATTGCATTGTGTTCACTATCAACAGGCATCAGCACCGCATTGTTTTCTCGTGCAGTATCAATAAACAACTTCCCTGACATCACCAACGCTTCTTTATTGGCGAGCAATACACGCTTACCTGCTTTGGCTGCGGCTAAAGTGGGTACTAAACCTGCAGCACCAACAATTGCAGCCACTACGCAATCAACCGCGTCAGTTTCAACGACCTGTAATAAGCCTGCCTCGCCATTAAGCACCTGTGTTGAAATATTTTTTTCCGATAACTGATCATGCAACCTGGCCGATGATTCCACATCTTTCATCACCGCAAATTTTGGCCGCCATTGCTCACATAATTTGGCCATCGCTTCAACATTGGTATTGGCTGTTAAGGCGTAAATTTGATAACGATCAGCGTGCTGCGAAACCACATCCAATGTACTCGCCCCGATACTGCCCGTGGCACCGAGTAATGTAATTTGAGAGAGGCCTGCAGTCATAATGTATGGGTCATAATATATGGATCATAATGCATGGGTCATAATAATATGGGTCATAACATATCAGGGAAAATCAGAAAATCACAACCCACAATAAAAACCGGCATGGCTGCAAGCACGCTATCAATGCGATCTAAAACACCGCCGTGACCCGGTAATATGCGCCCTGTATCTTTCAGACCAATCTCACGTTTTAGAAAACTAATATACAAATCACCACTAACCGAAACAAAGGTAAGGATCACCGATAAAAGAATCAATAATGCAGATTGTTCCAGGTCAAGTTCAAAATAGTAACTCGCTGCTAGCGTGTATAGCGATGTTGCTAAAACCGCACCATAAAGTCCTTCTTTTGTTTTACCGGGACTAATCGCTGGCGCAAGTTTGTTCTTACCAAAGTTTTTACCTGAAAAGTATGCACCGATATCTGCCACCCAGACTAACGATAAAGCATAGAACAACCAGGCAGCACCCTGAGTAAAACCATGTATTTTTTGCATCGCTAATGCTGCCGCAGGCAATACAATAAAAGCAATAAATAATTTATCGAGTTTCAAATCGGCATTTGCCGCTTTGGGTTTTGCCGACGTTAAGTAGTATGTGACAGCCAGCCACCACAACACAGAAAAATAAATCACCCAGGCAATATAATCAGATGCATATTTATGCAAGCTCCAGGTAATCACTGTGATCACAATGGCGTAAATTATTCTTAATACCGCATTCTCCACGCCGGATAGTCGCGCCCATTCATAACCCGCAATTAAAATAACAAAAAAGATAAAATAAGAAAAAACAGATGTGGGCTGGAAAAAAATTATCCAGAAAACAAAAACCGCGAGCGGTATGGCCGTTAAAATGCGTTGGTACAACATGTTAGTTTTT
>CAZCOZ010000026.1:20444-23122 GCA_964500555.1 uncultured Thiotrichaceae bacterium
AAACCTATACACTGGCTTCTTCAGCCATCTGCTTTCCTGTTTTACCAAAACGACGCTGCCGACCTGCGTACCAGTTCAACGCCGCATCAAGATCCTGTTCAGAAAAATCGGGCCATAAGGTATCAACAAAAAACAATTCACTGTACGCCGTTTGCCAGATTAAAAAGTTACTAATTCTCTGTTCACCGCCCGTACGAATAAATAAATCAGGCGCAGGAAGTTCAGCCAGTGCAACGTGTTGATTAAAAGATTCTTCGTTAATCTCTGATATATCTTTGTTGTTTTCGGTAACGTCACGTAATAACGATTTGCAGGCCTCAACCACATCCCAACGACCACCGTAATTGGCAGCAATATTTAACTGCAACCCCGTATTACTCTGGGTTAACAATTCAGATTGATTAATGCTCTTTTGTAATTTTTCTGAAAACCGCGTTCGTTCACCAATAAAGCGAACACGGACATTTTTTTTATGTAATTTTTTCACTTCAATGCTGATGGTCGCAATAAATAAAGCCATTAAACTACTGACTTCTGCCTCAGGTCGATTCCAGTTCTCGCTGCTAAAAGCAAAAATAGTTAAGGCTTCGATTCGGTTTTTTGCGCAGTTTTCAACTAATTTTCGCGTCGCATTCACTCCTGCCTTATGACCTGCTGCGCGTGGCAAATGCCTTTTATTTGCCCAGCGACCATTACCATCCATTACCACTGCGATATGGTGAGGTAATGCGGTATCGGCTGATTCAGAAAAATTAGTCATGATCTAAATTGACAGGCATTATTTACTACAAGTTAATGTCATTAAAAATACGTTAAATTTCCATCAACTCTTTTTCTTTTGTCGCTATCACTCCATCGACATCAGCAATATATTTATCAGTAATTTTTTGAACGCGCTCTTCACCCTGCCTACTTTCGTCTTCTGATACTTCTTTTTCTTTTAATAAATCTTTAAAGTCGCTGTTCGCATCACGTCTGATATTTCTTATTGCAATCTTGGCATTTTCACCATCCGCTTTAACCACTTTAACCAGTTCTTTACGACGTTCTTCAGTAAGTGGTGGCATGGGTATGCGAATTAAATTGCCTGCTGTTGATGGATTCAAGCCTAAACCTGAATTCATAATGGCTTTTTCAACAACCGCAACCATCGGCTTTTCCCATGGTGCAACAGCCAATGTTCTTGAATCTTCAACGGTGACATTCGCTACCTGATTAATTGGCGTATCCGTACCATAATAATCAACCATTATTTGATCAAGCAAACTGGGGTGAGCACGACCTGTTCTGATTTTTACCAGTTCAGAACGTAATGACTCAACACTTTTACCCATGCGACTTTCCGCATCTACAAGAATTTCATCTATCACTTTTAGACTCCTAAAATTTCACGTGTCATTTATATGTGCCGTTTTATTACTTATGCATATATTATGCTTAAATTTATTTTTTTCACTACATTTATTGAAATAATGCAGCGTCATTCCCGAATGTTTTTATCGGGAATGACAATATCAAAGAGGCTTTAACCCAGCTTAACG
This sequence comes from uncultured Thiotrichaceae bacterium, assembly GCA_964500555.1. GTDB lineage: Bacteria > Pseudomonadota > Gammaproteobacteria > SZUA-229 > SZUA-229. Next base: position 21,986 of record CAZCOZ010000026.1, read on the forward strand.
GTGGTGCCAATAGAATGATCTTTCATCACCGCAGGTAATGCACCCACTTTATTTAAGTTAAAAATTCGCAGTGGTAAGTTATTATCACGACATAAAACAATCGCCGTTGCATCCATCACCTGCAAGCCCTTATCTAGCACTTCAGTAAAAGTTAAGGTTTCGTAACGTACTGCATCTGGGTTTTTCATTGGATCAGAATCATAAACACCGTCAACTTTTGTTGCTTTAAGCACGCTATCCGCATTAATTTCAATCGCGCGCAAGCAACCCGCCGTATCGGTGGTGAAAAAAGGATTACCAATGCCGGCAGCAAAAATAACAACACGACCTTTTTCTAAATGCCGTATCGCCCTTCTTTGTACATATTCTTCACACATCCGGTTTATCTGCACGGCTGACATAACACGACAGCTCATATCATGTTTTTCAAGTGCATCCTGCATGGCCAGACAGTTCATCACAGTTGCCAACATGCCCATGTGATCACCAGTAACACGATCAATACCTGATTGCACCAACCCCGCCCCACGAAAGATGTTACCGCCACCTATAACCAGAGCAACTTCAACACCCATGTTAACAACTTCTGCAATTTCACCCGCAACACGAGCAAGCATTTTGGCATCGATACCGTACTCCATATCGCCCATCAACGCTTCACCACTTAACTTTAAAAGGACTCGTTTGTAAGAACTCGCTGATGTCATAACGTTACTCGCAGTTTTTTATGTTTATTGTGATTACTTTTATATTCTTGCTGACTGTATTCTTAAAGATCGTCTTCTTAAAAATAAATTTATTTTTGCTCAAAAAAAACCGGAAGAAATCCTTCCGGCTTTTTTATATCGATCTCATCGGTATGGATTACCCGCCAATCTGTGCCATTACTTCATCAGCAAAGTTTTCGGATTTCTTCTCAATCCCTTCGCCCACTTCGTAACGAACAAATTGATTAACCGTTGCACCCGCATCTGAAAGTAATGTTTCAACTGTTTTATCGGGGTCTTTAACAAATGACTGACCCAGTAATGTAATTTCAGCCAGATATTTACGAATACGACCGGTTAACATTTTTTCAACTATTTCTGCAGGCTTGCCACTTTCCAGCGCCTGCGCACGTAAAATTTCTTTTTCTTT
>CAZCOZ010000027.1:0-1410 GCA_964500555.1 uncultured Thiotrichaceae bacterium
AAAAACAAAGCCAGGAACGGCACGATAAAGGCCACACGTTTATCAACAAAATAAGCACCACCAAATAAAGCCATTGCAGCGACGGGGGATACGTTTGGCCAGTGTGGTAATAAACGAAATATCGCCAATACACCTATTATGCTTGCAACCGTTATTAGCTGCTGACTAAAGTATTTAGATTTCATATCGATAACCCTGCCACCTGTTACAGGTGTTTTATTCGTTGCCTAATCTTACCATAGAGCGATGATCGACAGGCAACATACAATAGACAGAGGACAATACACAACATTACTAAATTAAACTGGACACAAACATTAAGAAGTTTATAGTTATGTCGATATGCATAAGGAAATGACTAAACTTTGTTGCTGTGGAACTTACCTAACAACAGGGTTTCTCATAAAATTACTACAAAAACAATAATTACAAAAACTTAAGTAACTAAAATAAATGGAATAAAACCATGAAAGCATCTGACCTGTTTGTAGAGTGTTTAGAAGAAGAAGGCATCGAGTACATCTTTGGCGTACCGGGCGAAGAAAATGCTGACTTCATGATGTCGCTGGAAAAATCAAAAAAGATCAAATTCATTCTCACCCGGCACGAACAGGGTGCGGCTTTCATGGCAGAAATTTACGGTCGACTCACGGGCAATGCGGCCGGTTGTCTCGGCACACTTGGACCCGGTGCAACCAATCTTATTACTGGCGTGGCTGATTCAAATATGGATCGCGCACCGCTACTGGCGCTAACGGGTCAGGGTTCTTCACAGCGTTTACACAAAGAGTCACATCAGATTATGGATGTGGTAAAAATGTTTGAACCTGTCACTAAATGGGCGACAACGGTTTTACATCAGGACAATATTCCCGAAATAATTCGCAAAGCAGTCCGCGTCGCGCGCTCGGAAAAACCAGGTGCAGTACATATCGAGTTACCGGAAGATATCGCAAAACTGGATGCCACTACTACACCGTTAAAACCGCAACGGTTCAGACGTGCAGTAACCGATGATAAAATTATTAATCAGGCATTTGATATTTTAAAGAATGCCAAACACCCTATTATTCTGGCAGGAAACGGTTGTATTCGTCGTCGTGCAAGTAAACAGCTACGACTATTCTGTGAAAAAACGGGCATCGGTGTAATTAATACGTTCATGGCAAAAGGCTGTGTTGATATGGATGCTGATTACTGCTTATACACTATTGGTCTACAGTCACGTGATGTCATCGCCTGCGCATTAGACGAGGCCGATGTAGTACTCTGTTTAGGTTACGACATGGTGGAATACCACCCAAATCTATGGAACGCACAGGGTAATCACCACATCATCCATGCCGATTTCTTACCTGCAGAAATAGATTCTGACTATCATCCCGAAACAGAACTGGTCGGCGACCTTGC
>CAZCOZ010000027.1:1510-22948 GCA_964500555.1 uncultured Thiotrichaceae bacterium
CAATGCCACGAACCGAACACCTGTTTAATCCCGAATGGATTCTGCTCTATGGGTTTTGCCCTGCCCGGTGCGATTGCTGCGTCACTGGTTCATCCTGATAGACGCATATTATCGATTTCAGGTGACGCGGGTTATTTGATGAACGTACAGGAAATGGAAACCGCAAAACGCCTCAATTCAAATATTGTAACCATGATATGGGAAGACCATATGTATGGTTTAATTGCGTGGAAACAGGAAAATGAATTTGGCAAACATACTGATTTATCTTTCGGTAACCCTGACTGGTTATTACTAGCGGAATCGTTTGGTTGGCATGGTCATAAAGTTGATAATAGTGCCGATCTTGTTAATGTATTAGAAACAGCATTTAACGAAGAAGGTCCGAGTTTAATTGTGATACCAATTGATTACCGTGAGAATATGATATTGACTGAACGCTTAGGTAATATTGCCTGTCCAATTTAGCAACAAAAAATAACAAAAAGCTATTCGTCCGCAAATGAACGCAAAAAACGCAAATGTGAAAAACGATTAATAATGCTTTTATTTGCGTCCATTCGCGTTCATCTGCGGACAATATTTCTTTTTTATTAATGACTTTAAAAGAGAACATTATGTCTGAAAATTTTAAACTACTTGTTCCTGGTGCAACCACTGCTGGAAAAATCGATGTCACCGCACCTTTTGATGGCGCACATATCGCTACGATTGAAACCGGTGATGGAACTGCAGTCGAGCAAGCATTAACAACAGCACATAATTTATTTATCGATAAAAAATCCTGGTTAAATGCTGAAACACGTATCAAAATTTTAGAAAAGGCCGCAGATATTATGCAGCAGCGTTTTGATGAACTTGCAATCGAAGCTGCACGTGAAGGTGGCAAACCGCTCGTCGATTCTAAAGTCGAAGTAGCTCGCGCAATTGACGGTATGAAAAATTGTGCTGAAGTAATTAAAAGTGAGCACGGCGAAGAAATACCGATGCGAAAAAATGCCGCGTCAATGAATCGCCTCGCCTTCACTACACACGAACCGATTGGTGTTGTGGTTGCGGTTAGTGCATTTAACCATCCACTGAATTTAGCCGTTCACCAAATTGGCCCCGCTGTTGCTGCAGGATGCCCCGTGATTATTAAACCAGCCGAAGACACACCACTCTCCTGCTTTCGCTTGATTAATATTTTGTACGAAGCCGGCTTACCCGAAGCATGGTGTCAGGGCATTGTAACCACAGGCCACGAAGCCGCAGAAAAATTGGTATCTGATAATCGTGTAGCATTTTTTAGTTTCATCGGCAGTGCACGCGTTGGCTGGATGCTGCGCTCAAAACTTTCCAATGGTACCCGCTGTGCGCTGGAACATGGTGGTGTTGCGCCTGTTATCGTCGCGTCTGATGCTGATATAGAAGACACAGTAACACTATTATCGAAAGCAGGTTTTTATCATGCTGGACAGGTTTGCGTTTCAGTGCAAAGAATCTACGCTGAAAAATCGATCGCAAAAAAACTCGCTGAAAAAATTGCAGAGGCGGGTAGCAAAATGAAAATCGGCGATCCAACTTTAGCCGAAACCGATATCGGTCCATTAATCCGACATGCTGAAACAGACCGTATTAACGAATGGGTACAGGATGCAATCAGCAAAGGTGCGGAGCTACTTAGCGGCGGAAAAAAGTTTACCAATGAATTAGCCAACAGTTGTTACCCCGCCACCGTATTATTTAATCCACCCAATGACGCGATCATTTCGCAGAACGAAGTTTTCGGCCCTGTGGTTTGTATTTATGAGTATGAAAATATCGATGACGCTATCGCTCAGGCAAACAGTTTGGACGTTGCTTTTCAAGCAGCCGTATTTTCTAAAAACATCGATACCTGTATGCACGCCTTCAAACAACTTGATGCCGCAGCCGTAATGGTAAATGACCACACCGCTTTTCGCGTTGACTGGATGCCATTTGCAGGCTTAAAACATTCAGGTCATGGCGTTGGTGGAATTTCACACACATTCCGAGATATGCAAATCGAAAAGATGATGGTGATACGTTCGCCTGCTTTATAAGGCCAAACCATGTTTAATAAACATATCTAATAAATATCTTTAAACTTTATATGGTTTCTATAACATGCAGGAAGATACACCAATTAGCTTATTTACCTGACACAGAACATAGCCCTCAAAGATTAAAGGTTATGAACAATAGACAAAGGGCGGTAGATATCCCACCAAAACGTCCACACAATATCTCAAGCATGCACCCTACCACCCCAGCTGTTTACCCTATGATTACCGGTACTCAATCATTACCAGCTTGACCAATACCACAAATTTTACCGCGCACACTAATATCCGATACAGTATAACCTGTAGCTAGATCCACCGTGGTCACATTCGTTGAACGTGCTCGACCTGTGACACCTTCATACAAACCAACTCCACCAGTAATACGAGATCGGGTTCTTCCCTCAAAAGTACCGGGGCCAGTTGTGCTACTAACACTCTTGTTAATAGCTGTTAATATATTGAGGCTTCCATCTGCACCCGGTGCAAACACCACCATATCCGAAAAATTAACTTTACTAACTGGGGAAGTGGGGTCAAAAGATGCTGAACCTTTCAACACAGCTGAAACCTGTGCCAATTGTGGGGATTGATCTCCGATATTATAAACACCGCCGCCATTGAGCGGTCCAAACGGAGATATCCCCTCCAAACGAAACTCAGCAGTATATGGAGTACAGTTGTGATGTATGCGATGTGCCCATGAATCTGGAACAACAATGACCGCAGATAATAATATCAGGCTAGCAATATAGGGTTTTTCTTTGATTGATAAGTAATTCATTTGATATCTCCTTTAGCAATTAGAAAGTACATCATTAGAAATTCACTGATACCCAAAATCGTTGAACTGACTTTGTTGTTCTCAGCTTGATTGGATAGTTACATAAAGACGACTGGACGAATATCCACCAGTTGTCGTACTCGCTTCATCAAATTGTTCTAGATAAAATCGCTTTTTTCACTAAATAGTATTTGGCTCCAACTGATAGGAATTTGGATATTAAAATATATATATGATAGCTAAAGTTATTCTTCTCGCATTTAAAGTACAGAATAAGTTACTACAAAGTTATGTATACTAAATTTACAATATACATAACTACAACATTTGTCGTAGGTTGAATAAAAGTATGGAAGTACTAATTGCAGATGATCATGAATTGGTGAGAAAAGGTTTGCGTCTTCTTGTTCAGCGCATTGAGTCAAACTCAATAATTTTCGAAGTAGGAAATTTTACGGAACTAAAAAAAGAAATTAACAAACAACATAATTGGGAACTATTAATAATCGATATTTCAATGCCCGGCAGTAATCAATTACAAGGTATTGAAGTTGCGCTATCAAACTCGTCACAAGCACCTGTTGTGGTTATCTCAGGCTCTGAAGAGCCAGAAATTATCCGAGAGGCGTTAAAACTAGGTGTTAAAGGCTTTCTTACAAAATCTTCATCAGCTGATATCATGGAACAGGCTATTAAATTGGTAATGGCAGGTGGAAAATATATACCAGATTTTGCTCTAGATCTTACACATGAAGATTATACATACAATAAAAATCATAATTTTTTAAATATCTCTGGCCTTACAAAAAGACAAAGTGATGTAGCTTTATTATTAACAAAAGGCAAATCGAATAAAGAAATTGGTCGCGATTTAGATATTTCTGAAGCGACTGTGAGAACACATATGACCGCTATTTTTAAAATTTTTGAAGTTAACAATCGAACACAAGCTGTTTTAGTCATTAATCAATTAGTAAATACTTAAAGAACCTCTGAACGCTCTCGATCAATTTAAAATAACGGCTAAAGCAAAGACCTTATACTCATTTTAAGTTTATCTAGCGATACTGGCTTATGCAATAAATGGTATCCACTTAAACTAGCCTCTTGCAAAACATCTGCCGCCGTATCCCCTGTTATCAATATCCCATGCGTTCCATTACCTATCTTTGCACAAAGACTATCTAATACGTTTATACCTGTTTCCTTCGTTGAAAGACGGTAATCAGATATAATGATACGAGGATGGAATCCTTTTGTTTCAATAATACTAATAGCCTGATTATAATCAGTGGCAGTTCTTACCACACAACCCCAATCATTCAATAACATTTTCATGCCTATCCGAATAGATTCTTCATTATCTATAACTAAAATTTCCACATTATCGAATTGTTTTTCATAACTTTTATTAATCTCTACCTGATTGAAACGTTGCATATTATGACTTAACTTTGGAACAGTGATACTAAATACCGACCCTTTGTTTGACTGTGAGCGAACATTAATTCGATGTTCAAGCAAACTCCCTAAACGAGCGACTATCGCTAAACCAAGCCCAAGTCCATTTTTTTGATCACGCTCAGAATTATGTAATTGGACAAATTCATCAAATATTTTTTCTTGGTCATTTTCTTCTATACCTATACCCGAATCTCTTATTTCAATTCGTAATTCACTTCCATGTTTACGACAGCAAATAATGACAAAACCTGAATCAGTATACCGAATAGCATTAGCGATTAAATTTTGCAGCATTCTGCTTAATAAAGAATAATCACTAGCAATAATTTCTGATGTAGCAATAAAGTGTAAACGCAAACCTTTTTTATTTGCGTCTAACTTAAAATTATTTTCTAACATTTCAAATAGTTGTTGCAATTGAAATAGCTCTACATTCGGCTTAATTGTAGCAGCATCAAGTTTGGAGATATCCAGCAATGAATTAAATAGCTCGCCCATCGCCTCAACAGAAGATTCAAGATGTTCTATTATTTCTGCAGACTCTGGTTCTTTCACACGATGTTTAAGCTCTGCAATAAATAATGTTTGTGCATGTAAAGGCTGTCGTAAATCATGGCTTGCCGCGGCAAGAAAACGTGACTTTGCAATATTTGCATTTTCAGCAATCTCTTTGCCTATAGTAACTTCATCTAGCAGATCACTTTTTTCAAATCTCAAACGGATAGAATCAATTAGCATACTATTAATATGACTATGGAAATAACACAGGCATCCAGCATAAATGAGTGTTGTTACTGCCATGGTAATGTTAAAAACACCTCCTTCTTCGACAAAACGAATAAACAAAGGCAATAACATAACTGTAGTGTTTGAATAAAATATCGGCTTGCAAGCCAAGGTAATCATTACACCAGTAGCTGCTGGCATATACATCCATAATAATAGCAAACCGAGATAACTTATTTCATCTGGTACAAATAGAAAATAGCCACCTAACCCCCATGCTCCCCCACCAACAATGGCGAATAGAATTAATACTTTTGACCAATATTCGGTATTATTTTTCGCCGAGAATTTTTTTCGTTTCCACATTACCCAGCTACCGAACAGGGTACAGCAGCATAAAACCGATATTAACCACGTAACTATAATAGTATGACTAACAACCTCCCAAAGAAGAAAAGCCAGGATCGCAGCGGATACTGGTGGCAAAAAAACAATAAACGCTATCTGATTAAATGACAAACGGATTTGCTCATCTCTAAGTCTAGCTTCAATGCTAAATAATTGGTTTTTCGACGGTATTTTTTGCATAACTTTAAAGTACTTATTGAGTATGTATTACAATAATGCACGTAAAACATATGTTTTGTAAATCGGATAAATGTATGAGTGACTGTATAAGCGTTTAGTACATTGAGCCCCGTTCACTATTGACTTAAATTTTAGTATAAAATTGCTGTCAAATTAGACAGCTAAATTCTTCTTTCTTTTACACAACCTGAGAAATTTTAAGTGCCAAACACCAATCTCGATCCATCACAAAAACCAGCACCTGTTTCCATTACGGAAGCGTTTATCTACTGGTTAAAACTTGGCTTTATTAGTTTCGGCGGGCCTGCAGGACAAATCAGTATGATGCATCAGGAGCTGGTGGAAAAACGTCGCTGGATTTCTGAACAACGTTTTTTACACGCACTTAATTACACCATGGTTTTACCCGGGCCTGAAGCACAACAACTTGCGACTTATATCGGCTGGTTAATGCACGGTGTTCGTGGTGGCATTATGGCGGGGTTTCTTTTTGTTTTGCCTTCGTTATTTATTCTTATTGGCTTAACCTGGATTTACCTTGTCTATGGTGACGTAACTGCCGTTGAAGGTATTTTATATGGCATTAAACCTGCGGTGACAGCTATTGTTCTTTTTGCCGCATATCGAATCGGCTCAAGAGCATTAAACAATAATGTATTACGTGGCATGGCTGTATTGGCATTTATTGCGATATTCTATTTTAAAATTCCTTTCCCTTATATCGTATTAGCCGCAGGTATTATTGGTTACGTCGGCTCTCATTTTGCGCCTGAAAAATTTAAAGCCGGCGGTCACCATGGTGACGGAAAAGCGTCTTACGGCGTAGCAATAATCGATGATGACACACCACCACCTGAACACACAAAATTCAAATGGAGTCGCGTTCTGGTTTTCACTCTAATCGGAATCACGATTGGCGGCACTGTCATGGCGATGCTGATACAAACTTATGGCTGGCATGGCACACTGACACAAATGGGATGGTTCTTTACCAAAGCCGCACTCGTTACTTTCGGCGGTGCTTATGCCGTTTTACCATATGTCTATCAAGGTGGCGTAGATCAATTCGGCTGGTTAACCGGCACACAAATGATTGATGGACTCGCACTCGGTGAAACTACACCGGGTCCACTTATTATGGTCGTTGCATTTGTTGGTTTTGTTGGTGGTTGGACAAAAGAAATTTTCGGCCCTGATACTTTATTACTAGCGGGTGTTGCAGGCGCAAGTATCGCAACGCTGTTTACCTTCCTACCTTCGTTCTTATTTATATTGGTCGGCGGCCCAGCTGTTGAAGCCACGCGCGACAATATAAAATTTACCGCACCTCTAACAGGTATAACAGCTGCAGTGGTAGGAGTAATAATAAACCTTGCTGCTTTTTTCGCTTATCACGTACTTTGGCCACAAGGTTTTGAAGCGAACTTCGAATGGTTCGCTGCACTGATTGGTAGCGCTGCGTTTGTCGCTTTATTTAAATTTAAAGCGGGCATTGTGCCAGTTATATTTGCATCGGCTATTACTGGCCTGGCTTATTTTTTACTTATCTGATTTCAAACAAAAGATCTCTTTAAAGTGACAAAAACCTGTATTATCTCATCATCAAATTCATGAGGATTTCTAAGCATGCCACAATATATTTTCATTTATCTGGGAGGCGATTACCCTTCCGACCCAGAAGAAGGCCAAAAACATTTCGCTAAGTACCAGGAGTGGTTGACATCATTGGGGGATGCGGTTGTTAGTCCTGCCGTTCCGTTTAAGGACACACATACTGTGCATCCAAATGGTACGTCTGAACCTGGAACGACAACAGGAATGTCAGGGCTCAGCATCATTAAAATGCCTTCAATGGAAGCGGCTGTGGAAACAGCAAAATCCTGTCCGTTTCTGGAGATTAATGGCACCTTGGAAATTTCTGAGATGATTGATATGTCGAGCGATATGTCGAATAAAGCGAATTAAAAAAAGTGTAGGTCGCGTTAGGTATTTTCTGCCGTAACGCGACAAGGTTTAATCTCGATATTTAACCTCGATTTCTATCCGATTTTTTAACTCTTTTTTTCAAACTCAACTTTCCATCTGGGCCGCCTTTGCCACGATTTTTCACGCGACTGTGCGGGTCTTTTAGCGCAGACTTTCTTGTATCACTGGTTCGATGGCTTGTCTGTTTACTGCTAACCTGTCTATCACTGGAATGATTTTCATTCGAACGACTACGAGGCTTACGTGATTTATTTTCACGCATATTAAATTGTCTCTCACCCGATTTTTCCTCACCCTCCGAACCTGACAGAACAGAAAGGTTTAACTGTTGCCCCGCCACCCAAACTTTTTTAAGTTTATTTAACGTTTCTTTAGGCATCTCTTCAGGCAAATCGACCGAGCTGTAATCATCGTAAATATTAATGCGACCGATATGTTTACTGTCTATATTCGCTTCATTTGCTATCGCGCCAACAATATTACCCGGCTTCACTTCATGGTCATGACCAACTTCTAAGCGGTAACGTTCCATACCTTCATCGGGTGGCGAATCTCTTCTTGGCGAACGCTCGCTTCTACCACGTTCATTTGTACCACGCTCACCTCGGTTTCTATCATTCCTGTTTCTATCACGACCCTCTTCTCTATCTCGACGTGGTGAACGTTCACGACGCGGACGATCTTCTCGACCGCCTCGATCATCCCAGTTATCTTTAAACTTTTTCTGTGGTTTATTACTCAGTAAAAACTCAGCATCACCCTGTAACATTTGCGCCAATGCTGCGGCAATGTCTTCAACTGGCACTTCATGTTCTTGTTGATATTGTTCTATCATCTGCGTAAATAACGCATTACGCTCGCCTGCAAGTGTGTCGGTAATACGCTGTTTAAACTTACCAATACGTTTATCATTAATCACCTCAGTTGTAGGCAATTCCATCATATCGATTTTCTGACGCGTGGCTTTTTCAATTGCGTGTAACATGCGTTTTTCACGTGGTGCGACAAACAAAATCGCATCACCTTTGCGACCCGCACGACCAGTACGACCAATGCGATGCACATACGATTCGGTATCATGCGGCACATCGTAATTCACTACGTGACTAACACGCTCAACATCAAGACCACGAGCCGCAACATCCGTCGCCACAATAATGTCTAAACGATTTTTCTTAATATCGTTAATGGTACGTTCACGTTGATTTTGTTGAATGTCGCCATTAAGTGCTGCGGCAGAATAACCACGGGCTTTCAGTTTGTCGGCAAGTTCCACGGTAGAATTTTTTGTGCGTACAAAAATAATCATGCCATCAAAGTCTTCGGCTTCAAGAATACGGGTTAAGGCATCCAGTTTATGCAAGCCTCGAACGGGCCAAAAGCGCTGACGAATCGTCGATGCCGTTGCCGTTTTAACCTTAATGGTAACCTGTTCAGGCTCGTTTAAATACTTGGTCGCAATACGACGAATCTGCGATGGCATGGTTGCGGAGAACAAGGCAATTTGTCTGTCGTCTGGCGTTTGCTCAAGTATCCATTCCACGTCATCAATAAAACCCATGCGTAACATTTCATCGGCTTCATCTAAAACTAAGGCACTTAAACCTTTTAGCCTTAAAGTACCACGACGCATGTGATCCATGACGCGGCCGGGTGTGCCGACGACAACATGTACGCCACGTTCTAACGCGCGAATTTGTCCACGAAAATCTTGGCCGCCATACACAGGCAACACATGAAAGTTTTTAATATGTGTTGCGTATTTCTGAAAAGCTTCGGCGACCTGTATAGCTAATTCACGCGTCGGCGCTAACACTAAAAGTTGCGGGTCTTTTTGTTTTAAATCCAGATTATTAATTAGCGGTAAAGCAAACGCAGCAGTTTTACCTGTTCCTGTTTGCGCCTGCCCTATAATGTCCTTACCTGCCAGTAATAAGGGGATGGTCTCGGCCTGAATCGGCGAAGGTGATTCATAACCAACTTCATCTAAAATTTTAATAAGGGGTGGGCTTAAATCTAAATCACGAAACGTGATCGTGTCGGTTGTTTCTGAGCTCATGCTGCTACCTGATTATCTAAGTGTAAGGGCTTTATCGTCGTGGTTATTTTTTCACTAAAACTATTCTTTAATAGTTCTAGTGATAACCGAAAGCCCTACCACTCTTTCAGGCGAACCCAACAGGTTCCTGACGCAATGTGGTTTTGAGCTAAACTAAACGAGCAGCGCAGTCTAAACCTTTATTAGAGAAATTGCATATATATTTTGCATGAAAACTTTTGTATGAAAAACACAGAGTTACAGGGAAATTTATGGATAGAGGCTGCGACAAGACACCCTATATAAATAGTGGCGCAGAACTGACCAGTATATACGTACCCATAATAGACAGAAAAACACCAAACATTTTCTTTAATTTAGCCTGCGGCACTCGGTTCGCAATTTTGCCACCAAAGGTACTACCGAGACCGCCGACAACAATCATTACCGCAACCACCTGCCAGTCGATCGCCAAATCAGTTTGTTCCATTACATCTAAATATTTAATAAAACCGCTAAATGATTTTACAACCGCTGCGGGTAATGGTCTGTTTACGGGTCTACCGCCGATGCAAGGTGGTCCTAACACAGGTGCAGATGAGAACGGCGTGATACATGATGCGCTTAACCCTTTTGCTAGCTTTCTTAATGTTCCTGATGGTTTTGATCTGACCAACTTCAACTTTAATTCTAACGTGCTGTATCCGCATGGTGTGGCTACAGTCACAATTAGTGCAGTGCCTGTACCTGCAGCCGTTTGGTTAATGGGCAGTGGTTTATTAGGTTTGGTTGCCGTGGCCCGTCGTCGTTCATTTACCTGACTGAATCTGTATCCAGTTTAATCTCCTGGAGTTATATTCCCCCGCTGCTTGCAGCGGGGTTGTTTATTCTTGCTATTGAGTAAGTCGGGAATGAATTATAAAAATCTCGACTTATGGGTGACCCCTTTGGTTCAGAGCTTATCCAGATATACGGCATAATCATCATCGCTAAAAAAACAAGCTTGTTTATTATTTCCACGTTGCACAACATGCTGTGGGATGTCAGGTAAATTGAGCCAGGATAATCGAACCATCAGTCTTCATCTCAAAAAAACCAAATGAGATTAACAGTTATGCAATCATCTTCAACTAATAAAACAGAATAGTTTGAAAGCATTTCAATGTTCCATTCAGACGGTAAATTAAACCTTTACAACAACCCGTCTAACAACATATCAAGATTAGATGGAATCGTCTATGCCGCATTCATGCGATAAAGAAAAAATAAACCGGACATTGTTATAATACGATATGCATACAAACCCATCAGACGATAGCATTATAGAAAAACATATTGCTATTACCACTTCCGATAAAACAGCAGTAGAGCTACTTACAGAGCCTGCATCCTTAAGCAAACAAAAAATAAAAAGTGCCATGAAAAACGGTTGCGTCTGGTTAGAATCGCCTATCGGGACTCATCGCCTACGCCGTGCGAAAAAAATACTGAACAAAAATGATAAATTACATCTTTATTACAATAAAAACATTCAATGCGACAAACCCAATCCTGCTGAATTAATTGCTGACGAAGGTGAATATAGCATCTGGAATAAACCTTACGGCATGTACTCGCAAGGGTCTAAATGGGGCGATCATTGCACTATTTATCGCTGGGCGGAAACACATCTTATACCTGAACGACCTGCTTTTATTGTGCATCGCCTTGATCGCGCAGCCAGCGGTTTGATATTGCTTGCACACAGTAAAAAAACAGCGACTATGTTTTCTGAATTATTTAAAAATCGTGAAATAGAAAAATGTTATAGCGCTGTGGTTGAAGGTTCTTTAAGAAATCTAGCATTGCCTCACACAATAACAAGCAACATTAATAACAAACCCGCACTTACTAAAATTATTTCTATTGAAAGCGATTCAAACAACTGTAAACTTGTTATTGAAATAGAAACGGGACGCAAGCATCAAATTCGACAACATTTAGCTGAGTTAGGCCACCCTATTATTGGTGATAGACTTTATGGGTCTGGTCTTTACAAATCAGGACAACTACCTGAGAACTTACCGCAACAGGACTTACAGCTGCAGGCAATATCTTTAAAATTCACCTGTCCCATTACGCAGAAAAAACGGGAATACTCACTTTAAATTAAAAATAGTAAAATAAATTATGAATAAAGAGATACCAGCAAACACAAATACCGCAAAAGTTATTTATATATTACTCATCATTGGCACAATGGTTGGCATTACCGGCGTCATTGCTATTATCATGGCATATGCAATGAAAAACGATGCGCCCGACTGGTTACAAACACACTACCGTTTTCAAATACGCACATTCTGGATTGGTTTGCTATACATTGTTATCGGTTCAATAACCTACCAAATCGTGATTGGCTACTTTGTTCTTTTATTTACATTCGCCTGGGTACTTGTTCGTTGTTTCAAGGGTCTAAAACAATTAGCAAATGAACAACCAGTAAAAAATCTGGAAAGCTGGTTCTTTACCTAACGCTCTGTTCCAGTCAAATATCAGATACTGCGATGACACAGAAAAACACACAACTGAAACATGCTCAACATAAAACATCAGGAAAAAAATTCCCTCTCAGTATTATTGCCAGCGATATAAGCAGTCCTAATAATGTCGGCAGTTTATTCAGACTATGCGATGCATTAGGCATAGAAAAATTATATCTATGTGGTAACACGACAACACCACCCAATAGCAAAGTAAATAAAACATCACGCTCAACTGAAAAATATGTTGACTACGAGGTACATCAGGATACCGCAGCATTGTTAACACAACTAAAATCTAACGGTGTTTTTATTATTTCACTTGAAATCACTTCGACTAGCTTGCCGATAAACTCAGCTGAATTTATTAATAGCATCAATCAAAATCAACGCTTCGCTTTAATACTAGGTTCCGAACAAGCAGGAATAAGCGAACCATTACTCTCGTTATCGGATAAAACATTTCATATCACCATGCACGGGAACAATTCATCCATGAATGTTATTTCTGCTGCAAGCATTGCCTGTTTTGAAATCAGCAAAAACTTGTTATAGTGCCCACATACTAATATTAAAAAGAACAATAAACTTAGACCTAACAGGAGAACAACCATGACAAAAGCTGTACGAGCATCAGAAAAACCCTATGCTGCTGAAGTAGTCGAAGGTGAAACCTACTACTGGTGCGCTTGCGGACTAAGCGAAAACCAACCTTTTTGTGATGGTTCACACAAAGAGACGGACATTAGCCCTGTGAAATATATTGCAGACGAATCAGGCACTGCCTACTTCTGCGGTTGTAAAGCGACAAAAAACAGACCTATGTGTGATGGTAGTCATAATATAAAAGTTGAAGAATCGAGGTTATAAAGTAACAGTTATTACACTGCCCCTCACCCCAACTTTTTCCTCAGGGGAGAAAGCAATTCTTAGTGTTATTTGATTGCTTTCAATAAAGTGAATTTATTGTTACTAGCAACGACGTCACACTGTCCGAATAGATGTTTTAATTTTGCATGATAACCAAGGTGACGATTACCGACTACCCAAAGTTCCCCTTTGTTATACAAGGCTGACTTGGATTCGGTAAACATCTGCCAGGCGACATCGTCATTGATTGCGTTATCCTGATGAAATGGCGGATTGCATAATATCAACGACACGCTCTCTGCTTCTATACCTTGCAAACAATCAGTTTGCAAAAATTCGGCCTCGCGAGTTTCTTCAAATACAGCAACGAAATTACTAATTGCAGATTCGACTGCCATATATGACTGGTCAGTGAAAATTAATTTCGCTGCTGGATTTTTTATTGCAGCAAGCAGACCAACAACACCATTACCACAGCCTAAATCAACAATCGTTTTATATTGTTCCGTCGCTTCATCAGCCACAGGTAAATTTTCAAGTAATAAACGTGTGCCAATATCTAATTTTTCTCTTGAGAACACGCCAGCATGATTCACTATTTCCATTGTTTTATTATCCAGCATAAAATCTAATTGAAATTTATCTGGATAAGGATTTTCTGGAATTGTTAATGCCTCATCAAATTCACAAAAGATCAGGCGAGCCTTTTTTTGTGCCAATGAAGTTTTTGTTTGTCCCATAATTTTTTCAAACAACGCCATGGTCGACATATGTATGCTTTTCGTCATACCCGCAGCAATTATTTTTGTTGTGCTATTACAGGCTGGACGTAGACGGTGCAATTGATCCTCAAGCATGGCTAAACTCTTAGGCACCTTGATAAGAATAATGTCAGCGATACTTTTTAGCGCCTGTTCTGGCATCTGCAAACTATCAACAATCGTCAGTGATGACGAATCAATATTGTTAAGCACAATATTTTCTGCAATACCCTGCATGGAAAGAAATGAATCCGTGCTTACTACTGGATTATATTCATGCAACGGAATTGACAAGCCACCGAAGTTATCATTAACAATAAAAAGAGAAATATCTTTTTTAAGTAATTTATTTTCTACAAGATGCTGTAATACATATTCATCAGCTGCATCCCAGGCACGTAGTTTTTCTTTTTTTCTTTTGGGAAAACGGTTGAGCGTAAAGCGACCAAGAGGGGAATTTAGGGAGTTCATTTAATTAGCATTATATATAAAAGAAAAAGAAATATTGTTTTTGCGTCTTTCGCGTCCTTTGCGGCTATTGCTTTTAAAGTTTGCAGCTTTCCTAACGCCATAACCATGCAGCACCTCTAACCCCTGAAGAATCGCCATGTACAGGCTCAATCAATCTAGTGTTAACCACATCGGAAAATATATATTTACCCCATATAGCAGGCACATTTTCGTATAACCGTTTTACATTCCCCACGCCGCCACCTAAAACAATGACCTCGGGATCTAATATGTTAATGACATGCGCCAGACTTCTCGCCATACGATCTTCATAACGTTCAAATGTTTCTACTGCCTCCTCATCTCCGAATTTTGCCTTTTTCGCTAACGTTTCAGTGTCAATGAATGCATTGTTATGCAGTTCATGGTCTCGCACAATACCCGGGCCTGACAACCACGTTTCTATACAGCCGTGCTTACCGCAATAACATTCCGGCCCCGGCAATTCCATATCGCTGGGCCACGGCAAAGGATTATGCCCCCATTCTCCTGCAATACTGTTTTGGCCAACCATTACTTTTTTATCAACAACAATGCCCGCGCCTGTCCCTGTACCAATAATCACGCCAAAAACCGTTGACACATCTTTGCCTGCACCATCGGTCGCTTCTGATAACACAAAACAGTTTGCGTCGTTGGCAATTCTTACATCCCTTTTGATCGCATCCTGGAGATCATCCAGCACGGGTTTTCCATTCATACAAACTGAATTTGAATTTCGCATAAGACTGGTTTCTGGCGATAATGTACCGGGCGTACAAATGCCAACACTGCCTTTCTTTCCCACCGTTGTTTCTATCTTTGTCACCAGATCAGTAACCGCTTTTAGAATAGCTTTGTAATCACCTTGCGGTGTATCAATTCGCTTGCGATATAACTGCTCGCCAAATTCAGATAAGGCAATACCTTCAATTTTAGTGCCACCCAGGTCAATGCCAATTCGAATCATTGTTCTGACCTGACCGATTTCCAGTAAACTTCATCCTCACCTTCTGCTTGACTAATCGCACGTGCCAGCACAAATAAATAATCAGATAAGCGATTGATATACGATTTCAAAGAATCATTTAATGCATTTTGGTTATCTAGGCTGACAAGACTTCGCTCCACCCGACGACAAACGGATCTCGCCACATGACAATGCGATGCAGCTAACCCACCACCGGGTAAAATGAATTCTTTCAGCGGTGACAGTTTAACATTTAACGTATCTAAAGCATTTTCAAGCCAGTCAATACTTTCCTGCTTAATCATTGCTTCGCCCATCGTCAATTCCGCACCCACATTAAACAATTCATTCTGTATTGTTTTAATAGCGGGGACAAAATTCACTGGCGCATGACTAGCCAATACAGCCAGTTGACTATTTAACTCGTCTACTTCGCCGATAGCATGCACCAACAAATCATCTTTAGGCACGCGCGAACCATCAGCCATGCCGGTTGTGCCGTCATCGCCGGTGCGGGTGTAGATTTTTGTTAGTCGGTTTCCCATCAAGACTGTACTTTATGCCATTCCTATATTACTTACAATTATTTACTTACCAGAATAAAAAAACCCTGCCTTAATAAGCAGGGTTTTAATACAAACACAAAAAACCGATGAACTATCGACGACGTGCGATACTCACCAAGCCGATCAAACCTGAACCAAACAACCAAACAGCTGCAGGAACAGGAACGGCTGAAACAGTCGTAAGATCATCAATCGCAAAATAGGCTGGCGTGTTTAATCCAAAACTACCAACATCAGATCCAGACAAAGAAAATTCCAGCGCGTGCACAGTACCTAATGTAGTTAGATCGGCCAATAACCAACTGCTTAAAAGATCTGTTCCACTTGCCAGACTTATGTCCAAAGAACCGATGACAGAATCGACATTATCTAAACCGTTTACTGTTAAGGTAAAAAAATCACCCTCTTCAAACTGTTTGGCAAAACCATCACCGTCACGCATTGAAATATAAGCGTAAGTTGTATTGGTGAAATAAGCACTTTCTACTGTGGTTGCGCCACTAAAGTCAATCCGTGAAGAACCTGTCGAACCGGGAAAAGATACCCCGTAATTTGCAGAACCACCGACACCAGAACCAGTAATTGCGCTGTACTGGTTGGTAAAACCAGCCGTAGTCGTATCTGTTTTATTTGAATAACTAAATCCATTCCAAAAACAATCCCCATTGAAAAAGCTACAGCCATGATTAAATGTTGCGCCACCGCTGACAAATGCTGTGTCAATTTGTGGATCAAAGAATGAATCTGGTGCCAGAGACAGATCATCAAACGATGCTACTGTTGCCTGAACAGAAGATGCGGCTAGTGCGACCACTACAGCAATTGAGAGTTTTATTGTATATTTCATTTTATTTTCCTATTTTATGTAATTTAAATTTATGAGTATTTGTTTTTGCGAAATGAAAACAAGGCAATAAGACCTGAACCAAATAACCAAACACTGGCTGGAACAGGTACGACCGTTGAAGCACTGTTTAAAACGCCTACAGCATCAAGATCAAAACCTGCACTTCCTACTGTTTCATAAGGATCATAAATAGGGTTTGAAAAACTATCCAATACCGAGCCATCACCAACGATATCGAGCAATCGAACATAAGCAACATCAAAAACATCCAATCCAGCAATACCCGTTAATGAATCGAGATCAAAACCTGTCCCCCAACCCTGACGATATTTGCCTGCAAGACCATCGATATCTGTCGGATCAATTAACCCAAATGCACCAACAGGAGAAGCAGTCAAAGATGTAGTTGAGAAACCAAAGAAATTAACACCGTCAGATGATACTTCCACACTGGCCAGCTCTAAAAAAGTATCACTAAAGCTATTTTCAAAAATGGCAAAGTCATCACCCAGTCCGTTAACGATAGCGTCATCAAAGGTTAGCGTAATACGACCACCTTCACCTAAACTGACTATATCACCCGAAGTCCCTTGCGCTTGCCCTAATGCTTTTTCGGGCGTTTGCCAGACAGCGTCTACATTTAATCCAACAAGATAATTTTCATAACCTGTCGCCCAGGACGTAATTGAAGTATCGTCCTTATTGATCGCGGTCGAACCTGCTTGCCCAGCTGCTGGCGCAAAAGTACCTGCATGTGCAGGAAAATTAATACCTATAGCCAGTAAACTTACACTAATGATTTTATGTTTCATTTTCATCTCCTTTCTTGGTTAAAATTTATCTTAGTTAATGTTTATGTATAAACTCAAAATATGTTATTGCGCAAAAACAATTTCTGCAGGATTTAAATTGGTTGACACAGCATCTATTTCTTCGCAGCTCAATGGATTAATAATTCTAACTGTCGCGTTTGCGTTATCACTCACCCATAACAACCCCTGCGGATCAACAGTAAGATTTGCTATCTGCCCATCTATTAACTGGGGCACATTCATCGGGGCAATTTCTTTAGTTTTAATGTCCATTACATAAAGCGTATTGTTATCAAAACTTTCATAGCCGACAAAATATAATCGTTCGGGAGAAACTACAGAAAACTTAGTAATTAATCCATAAGGATGAGATAGGTCATCACCATCATCCAGAATAAGTGTGCTTGAATAATCATCCAGACTAATCACCTCTATACCGCCAACATAATCCACTGGGAAAAAACTTCCAGAACCCTGCATATAAAGCATATTGTTTTCAGATAAATAGGTGTGCGCGGTTGGATTGCGATAGGTCAGCGGAATACCTTTAAGATTATCACCTACAATATTGACATCAATTTCCTGATCCGTATTAATATCAAATACTGCAATATAGGCATCATGAATAACACTTTGAGAAATACCTTCAAGTCGCTGCAAGATAATATAAAGCTTGTCATTTACAATTAGCCCCGCATCCATCTCTGGCAAACCATCGTCTGTACTGTAAGCCGACAGGTCTAACTCACCAATTTTAAAATCCGCTTCTTTGGTTGCTAAGGGATTAACAACCCAGGCTTTTGTTTTGTTGTATCGTAAAATATAAGCTTTTGTTTCACTCACAAAAATCATGTCGTGAGGGTTACTGGCAATAGTCGCACCAGGCTCATTAATAGAATACTGCCAGATCACATCTTGAGGTTCATCAATGGCATATTTTGTAACACTATTGCCACCCAACTGTCTTTCGAGAATATAAAAATGATCGCCATAAGTCACCACCGTTAAATCACTGGAGGTAGGTTTTAAATCATTTAAGGAAGTGAACTGTCCATTTACATCACCAGTGATAATAGCGTGCGCACCAGTAACAAATGTCGGAGAAGTTGTCGCGGCAATCGCTGTTACAGAACTGAAACTCGTTATAGTGGCATCAGGATCACATAATATAGCCGCAGACATTTCGTCACGCTCATCCTGTTCTGGCTCTTTATTTGTAGTCGTCTCAGAACATCCTTGAAGCAAAATAATTACTACTAGTATAAAAAAATTCTGTTTTAATATAGTTTTCATCTCTCCCCCCTAAAAGGTTGCATTGAATGTTAGCGAGGCACTCAATCCTGGTGTAACACGATTTCGAAAATAACGAATATTTTCATCCCGTATATTATTTATTCTAAAATCAATATTTGAACTTTTGAATAAATACCGAATACCCGCGTTATACAAGTTAACATCATCACCGATTCGCAAATTTGATCTATCGTAGAACATATCTCTTTTTATATCCGCCTCTAAACTAAACAACCATTTATTAATGGTATATACATAATGTAGAAGAAATGCTTTTTCGTAATAACCCTGTATTTTTTTATCGTCGAAGGCCGTCTCTTCTGAGTTTTGAAAGCTGTCAATCAAATTTAAATTTGCACTAATGGCATGACGTTTAGCCGGTTTTAATTTCAACGTTATTTCAAGGCCTTGAATAACTGCATCAGATATATTTCCTGGCACGCCGACACCCTGGCCATTAAAAGTCCTCACAATTAAGTCATCAATCTGATTATAAAAAATACCAACATATATCTCAGCATCATGTGACCAGTGATAGGGTTTAAACCATGTATAGGTATAACCTAAGTCAATATTAATGGACTCTTCAGACTTTAAATCTGAATCGCCCAGAAACAAACCACCGCCGCCAAAAAGCTCAACAAACGAAGGTGCGCGACTGTATTGCCCAACATTAGCGGTCAGAAAAGTACGATTATTGAAACGATACTTGATGCCTAACTGCGGATTAACAAATCGGTGCCTTCGCTCAAATCCTGGCTCCACCTCTCCAAACTCATTTATAACTGTTGCAATTTCATCAGACAACGATTGATAACGTACAACAAAATTCAGTATCAGCTGTTCAGAATAAAAATAAGATACACTTTCAACCGATGCTTCAATTTTATTACGGATATTTTTATCACTCTGCACGGCAAGCAATGAATTTTCAGTGTTATAAGTTTCTTTACCAACTCCACCAAGAAATTTCCAATGTTGCAGAGGTTTAATGATTTCCACATAAATCTGAGAACCCAACTTTTTAGTAATACTCTCTACCCTCTGATTAAAAAAACTTAACTGTGCCAGTGTGTCGTCAAACACTTCATCTTTCTGACTAGCAAAAACTTTAAGGTTAAGATTTAAATTATCAAAGCCAAGCTGTTTTGCATTTAGTTGCCCAAGCACGTTATAGGTTTGCGTATCGACAAAAGAGTTAGAGGCTGAACTATTTATGACATTAGGTAGTTCTTTTTTTCTATCTGATATATTCAGCCTTACTGATGTATCAATTGCCTCACTAACTTTTGCCTTCCAGTTAAGCAAGCCTGTTAGATGCTTCACGCCATCATTCTGACGTTTATCACCACGGTCATCTAACGTGTTAGCGGGTGTTCCATTGTCGTTGCTGAAACTAAAATCATTTTCACTTTGTAAATAGCTCGCACTAAGAAGAAAACGATTTTTATCTTTAATGATATTTGATGAGGCGCTCAGTTTATATGTTTGAAAGCTGGCAACAGTCGCGCTTATACTAGAACGACTTGACTCTTCAATCTGCGAAACACCAACAGACTGACGTGTAATGATATTAACGGCACCACCGATAGATGGACTACCTAGCTCAAGCGGTGTAGAACCACGGTAGATCTCAATTCTTTCGATATTATCCAAAGCAATTAAACTTAAATCGACCGGCCCGCCAGAAGCATCGTTCAACGCTACACCATCCAGATAGATAGTGACCTGCTCACTATTCGCGCCCCGCAACAAAAGACTGGAAAATCCTCCTACACCGCCACTGGATCGCACCTGAACGCCCACTTCCTGTTCAATAACATCAGTCAAACTTACAAAACTATGTCGGAAACGTTCTGCTTCTATCACAGAATATGAACTCGAAGTCACACGTGTATCCACATCGCCAATAGTTTTTTCGATTTGTCCTTCTTCGATGAGCACCCATAATTTTTCATCTGAATTTTTCATATCCGATTCATCTTGCGCACGCACAGGTAGACTCTGTACAAATACGAAGAGCACTGACAATGTAAAATAGAACCAGTTATAAGTAACGTAAGTTTGCACAACACTATTTTCGGTTTGCACCTGTAAACAGGCAACAGATTATAAAAAGCGAGCACAGACGCGGAAAAGGGATGCTCTCTGAACAGGAAGCACCACACTCACACCAGGTCAATCGCCCACCGCGACTTCTGTAGCTCTGATTTAACAACCAGAGCAACAATATCAGGCCGGTCTCCGGGCTTATGGTGTGAATTCTTACGAAAACCTGAGTTATTCCCTTCCCACGATTCCACTTAAAAAAAGCAGCTTCGCAGTGGTAGAATAATTCTCACCAATCACCGTTGCGGGGGCAGCGTTGGATTCATCACGAATGACTCACCAACTTCCCGATTATCCTCTAGCAAAAAAACACTTTGGAAGAGGCACCTGATATTGAAATTTATTAATTAATAGACATAATACACAACAAATAACGATAAGATACCCTCCCATTTGGGAGTGAACTTTCTTTCTCTCACAATATCTGTGTATTACCATTGTGCATTACAATTAAAATCCAATTTAAAAGAAGTACAAAAATGTCTAGCCAGAAAGCAATACAAAAATTAAAAACACACGTACAAAATCATATTATTGGGCAGGAAAA
>CAZCOZ010000028.1:0-21882 GCA_964500555.1 uncultured Thiotrichaceae bacterium
AACAGTTAAATATACAGTGCCGCAAAACTCCTGATTTCAGGTAGATATACGGAACTCGGTTAACAGAGATATACAGCGCCGCATAACTCCGTTACAATTTGGTTACTTTAGGAGTCATATAGTACTAAGTCATGGAGGACTTGTCATGTCATCAGGGAAAGAACCCGTGCCGCTTGCATCTGTTGAGCGGTTTTGGGATAACTATCTGTTTATATTAAAAAAGAATGCTGTTTCAAAGAACTCGATACCCTGGTATCGCAAGCATGCTGAAGCTTATATAAAGGCCAATAAAAACACCCCTCTTAGTAGTCAAACTGGTCAGGATATTGACCGATATCTCAATGCAAAAGGCAGACTTCCAGGATTGAAAGAGTGGCAGTTTCGTCAGATTGCAGACGCAATAAGGATTTTATTTACTGACCTCATTCAGCCACCATGGTCAAAATCGTATGACTGGTTTCAATGGCGAGCATTTTCCAGGGAGCTTGAATCAGATCATCCTTCTTTAATGAGGGATGCTGACCCTGACGCTCTTGTCGCGCCTTCGAGTAATCAACACATTCTGCGTTTTAGAACGAATTATGTTGAAACGCATCTGGCTTTTGTAAAAACAATTCGTGTACGTCAAATGGCGGTTAGAACTGAAAAAACATATGAGCAATGGATTGCCAGATTTTTACGCTTTTGTAATTGGCAGGAAATGGATAGCCTGGGTCCGGAAAATATCAAAAAGTTTCTGGAGTACCTTGCTGTAACGCGCAAGGTTTCGGCTTCAACTCAAAAGGTGGCTTTGAATGCATTAATTTTTCTCTTTCGAGAGGTGTTGGGGCGGGATGTTGAAAATATTTTATCCTTTACCCGGGCATCATCAAAACAACGAATACCAACAGTGCTTTCAGTTGGTGAAATTAAGTGTTTATTAGAAGGGATGAGTGGTCGCTCTAAACTTATGGCGTCATTAATGTATGGTACAGGTATGCGTGTGATGGAGTGTACACGATTAAGAATTCAAGATATTGATTTTGATTATCAGCAAATTACTGTTAGAGAAGCCAAAGGAAATAAGCAACGCGTTGTTCCACTGCCAGAGAAACTCATTCCCTTAATTCACAGCCACATCTCTCAAGTTAAAGCAGTGCATGATGATGACTTTTCTGCAGGGTTCGGGGAAGTTCTCTTGCCTGTGGCGTTGGCAAGAAAACTAGGTGGAGCTGCTAAAAGTTTTTCGTGGCAGTTTGTTTTTCCCGCAACTCGATTAGCTTTTGATTATCGCACGGGCACAACACGTCGACATCATATCCATGAGAGCGGTTTACAAAAAGCCATCAGAAATGCGGCTAAAAAGGCGAACTTTACGAAAAGGGTAACCAGTCATACATTACGTCACTCATTTGCTACCCATTTATTGGAATCCGGGAAAGATATTCGCTTAATTCAGGAGTTGTTAGGGCATGCTGACGTCAGCACGACAATGATATATACCCATGTTATTAAAAAAGGAGGGCTGGCCGTTAAAAGCCCTTTTGATGCTTTATGATGACTAGCTTTTTAGTAATGCCTGCCGCGTTTTCTATGTAGGCCTACTTTAATATGTGTATATAATTTCTTCGTTAAAGTATGCCTTCACCCTCTGCCGGGTCTGGTTGCTTTTGTTTTTTCATTTTGTCGATTGACTCGTGCATGGATTTGTTGAGTTCTTTCATCATCTCTAATAATGATCCGGCCATTTCTTTCGAGCCTTTGTTTAATTTTTCGTTAAGAGCATCCATACCTTGAGTTACGGCTTCATCGATGGACTCTATATTTTTTTTCATTGATTCGGAAAGTTCTTTCGCCAGTTTTTCTAGCTCTTCTCTTTGTGCGCCGGGAGCAGGTGGAATTTGTGAAGCATTGGCATCAACTTTCCATTGACCCTGTTCTAAAACTAAAACGGTTTCAAAGTTTTGCGAGTAAGTGTAATTTGTTTTTTGGTTGGTTGTTGTAATGGTGGTGTTAACGATGGTTTTTGCTTCGCCATTTTCCAGCTTTGTAATGTTGGTAATGCGTTGTTTGTGCTCTGGTATTGTTTGCTGACTGTCAGTCGTGGCAAGTTTTTCAGCGGCGGCTGTATTGCCTGCCTGAAGGTGTTGCCAATACTGGTTTGCGATATCTTTTGGGTTTTCTGCAACCTGATTGCAGGCGCTTAAAGAAAGACCAAAGAAAAGACTGACGAAAATAATGTGGTATATGCGGGTGGTTTGCTTTGTTTTATAAAATATATTTTTCATTATTTTTTCTCGTTAGCTCACTACCCTTCTGGGCAAGGTTGGTATCAATTAATTGTGCTCGCGTTCTTTTCGTCTTCTAAAATCTGACCGTCGTATGCATCAAGCAGACGTTCGAATAAATCAATTTCATCAAGTTCGCCTTCCATGAATTTAAATGTTTCGGGGTCAGCGCCAAGTATTTTTTCAAAGCGATTAACGTCGTCTTCCAGGTTTTCATTAAACTGTAAGGCTTTTTTGTACATGTTACGTGCGTGTATTAAAAACTCATCACGAAAATCGGGGTCGCGGTTTAAGCGGTCACGCGTTTCAATTTTCTTTTCATCAGATAGTGGCATGGTGTGCTCTTGATTATGTATTTGCAAAGTGTCAGTTACTTAATATAAGTCACAGCGCTGCATTAAAGTGTTGTAAAGCCGTGCCATTGTTGAGCACTCCGCGTACTTTTTCTGCGGCATCTTTTATATCATCAAATTTTTTCACATGCCATAAGGCAATGGCGGCAGAATAAACCAGAGCATCGTAAGTGCTACTTTGCTCGCCGTTTAATGCAGCGAGTCCTGCGTCAGCAGCCATTTTCGCAACCGCTTCTGCGTCGAAGGTTGCGCTAACATCTTCACTTTCTGGCGCGGGCGGTAAGTCGTCGGGTAAGGGTGTTGCGCGTACGGTTTGTGTTATGCCGATGTCAGCAGGGTCGAAATCCTGTCCCTGTTCTTCGCCTTTGTCGTGATAATAAAAAACTTTTCCGGCCTGGCGAAGTGAAGGAATGATGCCACCTTCGACACCGCGGATCATTAAGCAACTATCAAAACCGGCATGGCGCGCGAGCATGGCGTAAACGCGAGTGTAAGGTTTGTGAACGTAACCGGACATGTAATGCGTTTTATTCTTGCCACGAATTGGGCCGGTTAATACTTCGACGGTGGTAATGGCCTGACGTTTTACAATATTGGTGCGTAAGTTTGTTAAATTGTGTAGTGGTTCGCAGTAAGCTTTTTGGTCGACGTACGCCCAGCCGATGGAATCATCTGAAATTTGTTCAGCGGCTTTTTGCACGCTTAGGTTAATATTTTTCCCCGCCGCTTTTAAAACGCGATGATGGGTTATGCCAAATTTAGGACTCATGGTTTCGACGCCATGCGAAACGGTGGCAACACCACATGCGGCCATTACAGCCGGTAAAAAAGGCGCGGCAGGTAAGCTGCGATTGTAACCGTTGTAGGGATCGGAAATATCGAGCACTTCGTCAACATTGGCGGTAACAGAAATTGATTTATCGCGAATGCCATCAAGAATGCCCTTGTTTTCGTCATCCGTTTCACGTTTCATGCGCAGCGCGATAAGAAATATCGCCGCTTGAACAGGATCAACCGCGCCATCAAGCACCGCGCCCATACCTGCGCGAGCTTCTTCTAATGAGATGTCTTTGCTCATGTCAGGGCCAGTGGCAATGCGTTGAATAATGGAACGCATAATGGTTTTTTGATCTTGTTGCAGCAGTGTTTCTACGTCTTTCATGGTTATTTGTATATGGGTTGAGTTAAAGAATATGTGGGGTGAGTTAAATAATTCAATGCTTCTTAAGGAAGTTGCACCAGTATGTCGTCCCCATCAATTTTGACAGGGTAGGTCGTCAGTGCTTCTTCCGCAGGTTCATCCAGTGCCTCGCCAGATTCGAGTCGAAAACGACTGCCGTGTAGAGGGCATTTAACGCAGTCACCGTGCAGCGAGCCTTTGCTTAGAGAGGCATCTTCGTGCGTACACATATCATCAACGGCATACACATTATCTTCCGCAAGAGCAATTAATATTCTGTAACCATCTGTTTTTGAACAGATTAATTTTCTGGTTTTTAAATCAGAAAGACTGGCTAGATGGGTAAATGGCAAGGGAGGATACCTGCTGTGATCGAAAACAGCTGCATTTTACCGTAAATAAGCAGTCAGGAAACCTTTGCGGGACTATTGTCTTCGCAATATCGCTACCTTTTAGCTTAATAAAGTCTCTTTCGCTCGGTTGATTTGCGCGGCAAGATAATCGGATCCGCCACGATCAGGGTGATTTTTTTGCATCATACGACGATGTGCCTGAATTACATCATCCTTATTATGGCCTGTTTTCAGTCCCAGTACTTCCATTGCTTCATCAGGCGTCATGGTTTGTTTACCGCGTGGTGGCGATGAGGAGGCCTGTTGATCCGGTTTGTTTTGTTGGTATAGACGATTTAGAAATGGCAGATATCTAGCCAGGCGCATAGCGCGAGGCAAAAGTGCAACCAGGCCTGCAATGGCAGCAGTAATAATATTTAAGTGTCCGGTGACGGCTAAAATACCGAGTACGCCAATAACACTGCTGATAATGCTCCCAAAAATAAGTTTCTTGCGCTCATCACCATGTGCGTTGCTTATTTTGTGCCAGAGGATTAAACCAATGCCGAGTATCGCGATTAAAATAATTAAGCGTGTCATAAATATTAATACCGTAGAATATTAATAGAAGTAAATCAGGAGCTGTATCCAGATACTGTATTGTCGTGCATTTTTAAATATCTTGCTAGTCCTGAAACTAATTTCAGTGTTGCAAGGTCTATTGATGCTAGTGGCTACAGTGGTTGTGGTTAAACGGTTAGGCTCAAATATTAAATACAAATATTAAATTACAAAAATAAGAGAGTAAATAATGAAAAAAGCAGTTTGGTTATTAATTATGTTAGCGGTAAGTTCAAATGTAAACGCAGAAACGTTTAATGTAAATAAATTATACGCCGGTGCGGGTATGGCCCTTAATCAGGGTGCGACGGGTTTTCAGATATTGGGTGGTTACAATTTTGATTTTATACTTAACGAAGATATTTCAAGTGCAATAGAGCTAGGTTATATGGATAGTGGCGATTTTGATGGATTAAATGGTGGTGGTAAAGTTGACGGTGCCAAGGGGCTTTGGGTGAGTATGGTTGAGCGTGTTCCATTGACTCGAAGAGTAAATATGATGGCTCGCCTGGGTTTTGATTTTGGTGATGATGATGGTTTATTATTAGGCGCAGGTTTAGAGTATAAGTTTGATACCCGCGTTTCTCTGGCGATGGAGTACGTTGCACGCGAACATATTGGCGGTTTGCAGGCGAATGTACGAATTAGATTTTAGGTATCGCGTCAGTTAACCGCGTTACAGCAAAAAATGCTTAACTCGACCTGAAAAATATTTTTTCTCCAAGGTTTAGGTCCCAGTAATATATTTATCGCGTAATTCACGGCGCAAAATTTTACCCACATTGGTTTTGGGTAGTTCGTCAGTAAAGACCACAGACTTGGGTACTTTGTAGCTGGTTAAACTTTCACGACAGAAATCTCTTAAGGCTTTTTCGGTTAACGAAGGATTGCTTTTAACAACAATTGCCATTACTGCTTCACCGCTATGCTCATCGGGTTTGCCTATGACGCCAACTTCGATAATGTCGGGGTGTGCAGCAATAACCTCTTCTACTTCATTAGGGAATACATTGAAGCCAGAGACTAAAATCATGTCTTTTTTGCGGTCAACAATTTGCACGAAGCCTGCTTCGTCTATAAAGCCAATGTCGCCTGTATGTAACCAGCCATCATTGCTTAATACGTCAGAAGTTTCTTTGGGTCGACTCCAGTAACCACGCATAACCTGTGGGCCACGGACACAGATTTCGCCGTTTTCACCCAGGGCAACTTCGTTCCAGTCGTCGTCCTGAATAGAAACTTCGGTTGAAGAAATAGGTAAACCAATCTTGCCATTAAATTCCTGCAGGTTCATTGGATTCATGCAGGCAGCGGGCGAGGTTTCAGTTAAACCGTAGGCTTCAATTAATGTTGTGCCAGTCACTTCTTTCCAACGCTCGGCAACACTACGTTGTACCGCCATGCCACCACCAAGAACGAATCTGAAATCAGTGAAATCGATAGTCTTAAAATCAGGGTGGTTTAATAAACCGTTGAATAAAGTATTTACGCCAGTAAGAACATTAAAGTTAACGTTTTGTAGCTCTTTAACAAAACCAGCCATGTCACGCGGGTTGGTAATCAAGTAGTTTTCCCAGCCATAACGCATAAAGGTCAGGCAGTTCGCGGTTAGGGAAAAGATGTGGTAAAGCGGCAGGGCGGTAATGATGGTGCCTTTCGAACTGCCTATAACATTTTGAATCCATGCTGAGGCCTGTAACACATTGGCGACCATATTTTTATTAGTGAGTACCGCGCCTTTAGAAACGCCAGTGGTGCCACCTGTGTATTGTAAAAATGCAATATCATCATGTGTGGTGGAAACGGTTTCAAATTTATGTTGTGCGCCGAGTTTTAGTGCTTTCTTAAAAGAAACAGAGCCTTTAAGTTTGAAGGCAGGAACCATTTTTTTTACATATTTAACAACAGTGTTAATTAGAAATCCTTTGCCAGGTGAGAGTAAGTCTCCCATCTTAGTGGTGATGACGTGTTCGACACGCGTTTCATCAACAACTTCCTGTAATACGTGGGCAAAGTTTTCAACAATAATAATGGCCTTGGCACCAGAGTCGTTAAGTTGGTGTTTTAATTCGCGCGTAGTGTATAGAGGGTTGGTATTAACCACCACAAGTCCGGCACGAAGAATGGCAAAAATAGCGACAGGATTTTGCAGCAGGTTTGGCATCATCACCGCAACACGATCACCTTTCTCTAAGCCTAATTCATTTTTTAGGTAAGCGGCTAATTTTGAAGTGTAAGCACCAGCTTCGGTGTAGCTGATGGTTTTTCCAAAATTAGTGAAAGCGGGTAATTTGGAGAATCTGTTAACACTAGAGTCAAAGATATCAGCCACTGAAGAAAATTTGTGAATATCAATTTCTTCAGGAATACCTTTAGGGTAGCTTTTTAACCAGGGCTTTTGCATGTGTCAATCTCCGTGTTCTTAAAGATGTGTGTTTTAAGAATAACTTTTAGTGATAATTTCTAGTAGCGATGGGTTAGTTCTCCAGTATTGAATAAGCATAACGCTGTATGCGTTATTTTTCATCCTATTTTTAAAATTTAGGCTAATTAGTCAGAATCGTCTCAAATAAGTCAAAAGGTTTTAATGTAGCTTAATTTACATCTGCCATAAGGATAGAGCGGGGATATAAGTGATAGCAAGTAACCATACAAGCATAATGAGCAAGAAAGGCAAAGTGGATCGAAATAAGGTCAATATAGGCTTATTGAAACGCTGGCTGGCGATAAATAAATTGATGCCGACAGGTGGTGTTGAATAGCCAATTTCCAGGTTTGCTAAAAAGATAATACCTAAGTGAACAGGGTGTATGCCATAACGATCAGCTAACGGTAATAATAAAGGCACGACGACGAGTAGGGCTGAAAATATATCCATCAGCGCGCCTACGAGTAACAGGAAGATGTTAAGTAAAATTAAAAACTGAATTTTTGAATCAATGAATTGCTCAATAAAGGCGAGCAGATGCATGGGTATTTGCGCGTCAATCAGTAAATTAGTTAATCCTAGCGCGACCAGTAAAATAATAATTAAACTACCAAACAATATGCTACTTTCGGTAAGTAATGCGATAGCGTCATTTTTTATGCTGAGTTTTTTATGTATGACGGTTTCGATGAATAAGACATAACTTGCGGTTACTGCTGCGGCTTCGGTTAAAGAGACGAAGCCACCAAAAATACCAACGATAATGCCGACGGGTAACAGTAAATCCCATATGCAATGTTTACTGGTTTTAATCGCATCACTTAAAATGAAAGCATGGCGTGGTACGTTGAAGCGATGGCCGCAGTAAATGCTGTATAGACTCAACATTATTATTAACAATACGCCAGGTATAAGGCCGGCTAAAAACATTTCTTCAATACCAACATTGGCGACGATGCTGTAAATAATAATGGCGAGGCTGGGTGGAAATAATAATCCCAGTGAACCTGATGTTGTTAGCAGGCCCAGGTTAAAATTCTGGGGATAACCCTCGCCTTTTAACAAAGGATACAATAATCCTCCTAATGCGAGGATGGTGACACCTGACGCGCCAGAAAACATGGTAAAAAAAGCGCAGCTGATTAAAGTAACAATGGCGATGCCACCGGGAAGGAAACCAAAGTTAGCGCGATAAAAAGCCACCAGTCTTTTTGCAGCACCACCATTGGCCATGATAACGCCAGCAAAAATAAATAGCGGCAAAGCGATCATATTAGGTGAAGATGCCAGACGATTCATTTCAATAATAAGAATGTCAGGACTTATTTCCGACGCATAACTTGTTACCAATGCGCCTGCCGCTAAAGCGGTAAATAATGGTGCGCCAACAAGCGCGATTAACACCAGTAATATTGCTACGAATATCATTTACGGGTTTCCCCCGATAGCGTTGTTGCTATTATTATCGCTACTATTATCGATCGTGCTGTTCAATAAAAAATGGATGCTGATTAAAGCAAAGCTGATTGGATAAATTAAAGTGAAGGGAAGTGTCCAACGTTCATTTGCGGGTGCGTATTGCCATTCGTCAGCAACAAAAATAGTTGAGTAATAACACAGCAATAAACAAACACCGCAGGAAAATAAATTAATCGGTAGCTTGAGGCGATTTTTTGTGGTGTCAGATAATACCGTGTTTAAGGCATCGATTTTAATGTGTGCGAATTTTGATGTTGCCAGCGTTGCTCCCATCATGCCGCAAATTACCAGTAAGTGGCGATTAATAATGTCAATTTCAGGGTAACCAAAATCGAAAAAGTTACGCAGTAAAATTTGAAAGACAGATAAAGCTAATAACAATGTAAGACTGAGTGCCGCTACTCCGGTCTCAAGTTTTTGTAGAAATTGATTGGTTGAGGAAAACAAAGTGTTGTTTTAAGGGTTTTTTTTCGAATTTAATTTTCGATAATCATTTAAGTGTGCACGCGTTTTATTGAAAAAATCTTCAGGGAAATAATTTGTTTTAATGAGATGTTTTGCGGCATTGTTGCGAATATCAATAAATTCATCCAGATTAACTTCATCCCAGTCCCATAAAAATTCGACACCATTATCAATTAATAACTGTTTGCTGGCGATATTTTCATGTCGGGTTTCTTCGCGAATAGTATCGCTGGCTGTTACCCCAGATGTTTTTAGTAGCTGTTGTAAATCGGAGGGAAGCCTGTCAAAAAATTTATTGCTGACAACAACGGCACCAATTGCATTGGTCACAGAAATGTGTGAAGCATAATTAACTTTTGAATACCACTGTAATGCGATTGCGCCAAAAGTGGACATGTAAACGGTATCAATGCTGCCATGTTTGGCTGAAAGTTGTGTGTACACATCAATAATGGATAACGGCACGGGTTTTATATTGGCAGCTGCAAACAGGGCTTCTCCCATGGGGTCGCCCTGCCATAACCAGATTCGACTTTTTCGCATATCATCCAGTGATTGAATTTTATGTTTGGAAAAAAAATGAATGGAACCCACTTCTGGCCAGCCTAATAACTCAAAGCCACTTTCTTTAAAGCCAGTTTCAATATCAGGCATTAATTTGCTTCTTACATAATCGGATTCATCGGTGTTTTTGAACAAAAAAGGCAATTCTAAAATACGTGCAGGTGAATAAATTCGACCGATACCGTAACCACTAAAAAGACCTCCCTGTAATTGACCTTTGCGAATTTTTCGCAATACGTCAGGTTCATCACCCATTACGCCGCCAGCGTATACTTTAAATTTAATTCGTCCCTGACTTTTTGTTTCGACCTGTTTGACCCAGTTATCAAATGTATTCGACCACTTGGTTCCTGTTGGGATGAGTGTGGCAAATTTTAAAGTGTAGACTTTCTCAGCCAGTAAGGCTTGACTGAAAAGCAGGATAAAACCTGCGAATAAAACTTTTGCGGTGTTATTTAAAATCATATTATTTAAAACCATTGTTCTTCCATGCCGAGTAAGATTTTAGCTTTACGTTTTGCTATTTGATTGAGTAAAGTTAGTTCAGGATACAGGTCTTCGGGAGCATCAATAATTCGTGTTAAACGCTGGTGAAAATCTGTTTGGTCAAACATTTGTCGTGATAGATATTGCGCCTGTAATAAATCGGCAACTAAAAGTTTACCGTCAGTTATTTCTCTGGCACGGGAAAAATGCATTTTCGACTTTTTGAAGTCGCCGCCAAACATGGGTGGGCGTGCGCCATAAAAAACACCGAAATACATATGTGCGCCACCATAATAAAAAGTGTCGTCCAGTTCTAACACGCGTTGCATCATTGCCGTCGGTTTTGGTAATTCAATTAAGCGTGTCGTATCGTCCCGATTAATGTCAATAAGTTTTGCCCAGTTACTTGCTGTCCAGAATAATGCTGCGGTATCTTCTTTTGCCAGTTTACCAAGTTGTTGTTCGAGTTCATCGGATTTAAGTTTTTTTATGTCTTTTAAGCCGAGTTGCTCCAGTGCAATCAAGCCATGTTTAAGACCGCGTAGATAAAAATTTTCTGCACGCTTAATATCGTAATCTTCATTAAATCCGTAGGATAATCCGTAATAGGCCTGCGCGGCGTAAACATGTAGCTGTGTATTCTCTGGATCCATGCGGATGAAACCATTAAGCATACTGATATTGGCTGGCATGGAATCTTCAGCCATCTGTAAATCAGGCTCCTGGTTCATGGCTTCAATGCCGCCTTCTATCATTGGCATAGACATGTTAACGATCATCTTGTTCATTGAGCAACTAGATAGCGTGGCGAGGATAAATACCAGGATAAAAATCTTTGAGAGGAGGGTTTTTGAATTAGTGTTTAATGTCATAACAATGTTTTAAAACATTTAGAAAAAAATTACCAGCTTTAACTTACTTCTTTAACGGACTTAAAAATAATATCTAGTGAAAAAACCAGTAACCAGCAAGAATTGCAGTAGTAATACCAGCAAAATCGGCAAGTAATGCGCAGCCAAGTGCATGGCGTACGCGTTTTATTCCTACGCTACCAAAATATACCGCCAGTACATAAAAAGTAGTTTCTGTGCTGCCCTGCATAATAGCGGAAACTGTGGCAGCAAAGGAATCAACACCAAAGGTATTCATAGTTTCTAACATCATGGCACGCGCACCACTGCCGCTGAGTGGTTTCATAAAAGCGGTGGGTAATGCCTGAATAAAATCGGTATTAAAGCCTAAAGCAGTAAAAAAATATTCCAGTACAGAAAGCAATCCATCCAGCACACCACTGCTACGTAATAAACCAATAGCGACCAACATGGCAAGTAAATAAGGAATAAGTTTTATCGCGATTTCAAACCCCTGTTTTGCACCTTCAATAAATGCATCGTAGACATCGACTTTTTTAAACCAGCCAGCAGCAAGGAAAAGCATGATGATGCTGAGTAAGATGAAATTGCCCAATAGACTAGAAGTTTTGGCAACCTCCGTCGCAGGTTGAGAGGCGATAATGCTTGCGATAGCGGCTAAAATAAATGCAAATGCGGAGAAATAAAGTGCGATGGTTTTATTGAATAAGTTGATTTTTTGCACATAAGCGACAGCCAGTAAACCGGTAATGGTTGAGGCGCATGTCGCCATTAAAATGGGTAAAAAAATAGCAGTAGGGTCGGTGGATCCCTGTTGCGTGCGATACATAAATATTGTTACGGGTAATAATGTGAGTGAAGACGTATTGAGGACAAGAAATAAAATTTGTGCATTACTCGCGGTGTCTTTTTCGGTATTGAGTTCCTGCAAATCCTGCATGGCTTTTAGACCCATTGGCGTGGCAGCATTATCCAGGCCTAGAATATTGGCGGCAATATTCATCGTGATGCTGCCGTGAGATGGGTGACCTCTGGGGACGTCAGGCATAAGTTTTAAGAATAACGGCTCAAGCGCACGGGATAGAAATTTAATCATGCCTGCTTGTTCAGCTACTTTGAAAAATCCTAACCATAAGGCGAGCACGCCAATTAAACCAATGGCAATTTCAACACTGAGTCCTGCCATCTCAAAAGTAGACTGAATCAAAGCCGAAAAAATCTCAGGTTGGCCGTTAATCAGCCATTGATAGCAGGCGCTGAAGAAGGAAACGGCAAAAAAGGCAAACCAGAGGTGAGTGAGCATAATAAATTACGGCAAGGCGATTATGTTGTTATTAAGTTCTCGGCGGATTGTGATGAGTATAAACAGATAGTTAGGTGAGGGATACAGCCATTTTTCAGGTATGTGGTGCGTACAAAACAGGGTTGCGAGGTCATTCGTCGAAAAGTAGCGGTTAACTTCACTACGTATTTGAATCTTATACAAAATTGGTCTATAAATTGTATACATCCTAAATTTTTATTTGTGCACAATGATTATTCCATTTAGTAATAAACAAAATGATGTTTTTCTTAGTAGCCAGCTGGTGTCGCTTAAAGCGCAGGTGCTGGAAGACATACTCGTCAGCAAGCCGCTGAAAGACGTTCTCAAGCATTTATGCCTGTCCACAGAAAAGCTAGTTAAAGATGGTGTTGCTTCTATTAAGATGTTGAGTGAGCACGGTGAATATTTGACCGTGTTTGTTGCGCCAAGTTTGTCGAAACCAGTGATTGATGCGCTTAATGGCACGTCGCTTGATGTGGGTAATGGTTCTTGTGCCAGCGCGATAATAAATAAAGAGCCAACATTTGTGTGTGATGTGGCTATTGATGAGCGTTGGAATAATTCACGTCATGTTTCAGAAAAATTTGGTATTGGTGCGAGTTGGTCATGCCCTGTCTATAAAAGTGGTGATGTCATTGGTAGCTTTGAAATCAGTAGTTTTGAAAAACGCGAACCGAGCGAGTTGCAAAAACAGTTGTTAGAAACGGTTGCAAGTCTTGTTGGTATGGCGATTGAAAAAACGGAAGCAGGAAATCATCGAAATTGTTCGGAAACAGCCTTTAATCATTCGGCAGTGGGTGTTGTGGTTGCGGATAATGATGGCATGATATTTCGCTCAAATGGCAGCTTTTCTCAAATGACGGGCATTGCCATTGAAAAGTTAATTGATGTCGATATGTTTTCATTGTTGTTCTCAGAAGCGGCGCAACACAGAGTTACAAAAAAAACCTTATCTGAAAATAAGTTTTGGCACGGTGAAGTTTGTCTTCATTGTGCATCGGGTGAAACGTTCCCCGCGCTGGTTTATATTAATGCAGTGATGTCAGAGCGTGGTGATATCGAACAGTATGTTGTCGAAGTTTCTGATATTAGTTTGCTAAAAGCTTCTCAGGAAAGATTA
Source organism: uncultured Thiotrichaceae bacterium (assembly GCA_964500555.1). Taxonomy (GTDB): domain Bacteria; phylum Pseudomonadota; class Gammaproteobacteria; order SZUA-229; family SZUA-229. Next base: position 13,492 of record CAZCOZ010000028.1, read on the forward strand.
AAGCATATAACGCATCATGATCTTCTAACGAATTTACCAAATCGATTTTCTTTTGAAAGCCATCTAAAAGAATCGCTAAAAAATAAAACGAAAAAAGCGTTGTTGCTTCTTGATATTGATAATTTTAAAGTCATCAATGAAAGTGAAGGTCATTCCGTTGGTGATATTCTGTTAAAGCAAGTCGCGATTCGTTTGCTCGAATGCATGCGCAGTGACGATTTGGTTGCCCGGTTTGGTGGTGATGAGTTTGTTGCATTGCTTACGTATAATGAAGGTAAAGATCTTAAAGTATTGGCGAGTCGAATCAATCAAACACTGTCGCAGCCGTATTTAATAAACGGTCGTAAATATTTTAGTTCGGTAAGTATTGGGGTTGCTTTAATACCTAAGGACACTTATTCGGTCAATGGTATTGTCAAACTTGCTGAGTCTGCAATGCGTAAAGCGAAAGACTCTGGTAAGAATCAATATTGTTTCTATACCAAGAATCTTATGCAGGTGTTAAAAGCCAAAAAAATAAGAGGCCTTGATTTACGTTCGGCAGTAGAAAATAAAGAACTGTATCTTGTGTACCAACCTAAGTTTGATATTTCGCAAAATGTTATCGGGGTGGAGGCTTTGTTGCGCTGGCAAAGCAGTGAGCATGATTTTGTATTGCCGTCTGAATTTATTCCTATGGCAGAGGAGTCAGGTTTTATTGTTGAGCTTGGTTTGTGGTCTCTAATGACAGCATGTCAGCAGGTTAAAAGCTGGCATGAACAAGGCAAGCGTATGTCTCTATCAATAAATGTTTCTGGGTCGCAATTGACAAAAACTTTTGTAGATGAATTATCCATTATTTTAAAAGAAGTCGAGTTTGATCCTAAATTTTTAGAATTAGAAATTGCTGAAAGTGTTTTTCTTGCAATAGCAAAAGAAAATAAGTCGATCCTAAATCGTATTAGTGATTTAGGTGTGCGTATAGCCATTGATGATTTTGGTACGGGTTACTCATCTGTGAGTGATTTAAAAATGTTGCCAGTGCAGACATTGAAAATCGATCAATCGTTAGTGCGAAAATTACCGGGTGAAGAAAATGATCAGGCAATTACCACAGCCATTATCGAAATGGGCCGTGAGTTGGGCGTGAATGTTGCGGTAGAAGGTGTAGAAACTGAAGAGCAGTTAGCCTTTTTACGGGAAGCAGGTTGTGATTTTTTCCAGGGATACTTATTAGGCAAGCCTGTGCCATACGATAGATTTTTGTCTTTTCTGGAAGATCACAGTGAACAAAGCGGCCACGTTGAATATTCAAAACACGAACATTAAACGCGTAGCCATTAAAGTCTGTTATTCAAAGTCTACAGTTCGCCCTTTGGTTTTGTTTAACTGCATTTTGGTATGCAATATTCGCTTTAGGAATACGTGCCCTTAATTTTTTAATTCGAGTTGAATTAGAGGGATGTGTCGACATAAATTCTGGTGGAGCGGAGCCTGTCTGAGACATGTTTTGCCATAGCGTGACACTTTCTGCAGGATTAAAACCTGCCTTTGCCATTAAATCTAAACCAATCAAATCTGCTTCGGATTCATGCTTACGACTAAAAGGTAGCAATACACCATATTGTGCGCCGATACCTAAACCGGCAAGAATTAAAGCGCTGTTATTGTTTTTCTCAGATGCGCCTAATAAGACAGAAGCAATGCTCATGCCGGTTTGCATGGCGGTTTGACTGGAGATACGTTCATTACCGTGTTTGGCAATTACGTGCGCGACTTCATGTCCTATAACCGCCGCAACCTGATCCTGATTTTTTGCGTATTTTAATAATCCAGTATAAACACCAATTTTATAACCGGGCAGGGCGAAAGCATTTGCCTGTTTGTCTTCGAATACCTGTACTTCCCATTGTTGTGGGTTTGGATTTTGTGCGACATGCGGAATAATGCGATTAGCAATGCATTCAATGTAGCGTTTAATATTTGTGTTTTTTGTTAGCGGTGTTTTTTTCTTTATCTGATCAAAACTTTGAGCGCCCATGGCATTCATTTGTGAATCAGGAAAAAGGGTTAATTGTTTTCTGCCTTCGGGTGATGTTGCGCACGATAGTAATCCGTTAACTAAAATGCCTAATAATATGCAGTGAAATAAGTGGCTTAAAAATTTTCCTAATGGAGTGTTTGCATTTCTCATACTTGTGTTGTTCATACTTTATTCCTTAAAGTGTTCAATGATTGAGATAATAGTGTATGCATCTTGTCGCGTTAAAAAATGTGATGTAGGTGTGACATAAGTTGATGATTGTCCCTGTAATCTATTAACGTTATTCATGTTTTGGCTAAAGCCCGGAACATAAAAATCACCTTGTCCTTTATTGTTAGAGCGAATAATCGAGCTATAGTTTATTTTAGGGTGTGCCTGATTGTTTAGCCAGTCAAGCATATTACCTGGTTGCGGTGGACGCAAGTCGATCATTAATTCACGAGAGTGCTTGAGCGCATTGTAATCATCACCACCAACCACATTTTTTATAATATTGAATGGTCCGTGATTCGCAGTAATATCCAGAGCCTGATTGGCGCGAGATGTTCCTAAATGTGGTGAAGCGATAGTGATTAAGCCAGATATATTTTTTAATCGATGACGAATAATAGACATGCGTGCGACAATACCGCCGGCAGAGTGGCCAACTAAAATAATTTTTTGTTTTTTGTGCAACTGTGAAATTCGATCAATCATAATTTTTAAAACATCGGCCTGAAACATAATCGACGCGTTTGATGGCAGAGTAGCGACGTATACCTGTTTGTCAGTGTTATCGTTTTTAGTCAGATAAAGTTCTGGTCCCTGTGGTGAACCTTTGAACATTCCCGTACGCGCCCAACCGGATTGATTCAGAGTGTCTTTGATGCCGCTTTTTTCCCACGAGTTAGCATCACCAAGATAGCCGTGAATTAATAGCATCACATCAGCGGATGCAGTGTTGCTAGTCGTGTTACTTATAAGCAGTAGAAAAAAAACAAGTGCGTAAATGTGTTTTGTCATATTATTTTATAGTGTTTATTTTTTATGAAAGGCATAGTAATACTAACCATTTTATAATAATTTATAGATGATTATATTTAAAGGCGAAATAGTGAATAAGTTAGCAGATAAAAAAAAGTTAATCGCAGTTCATCAATCTGAACTGAGTGCCTGTCGTCTGTGCTCAAAAATGATTCCGCCAGTCATTATTGGTGAACCAGTAAACGCTGACATTTTGTTGGTAGGGCAGGCGCCGGGTGATAAAGAAGGTGATCTGGGTCGTCCATTTGCCTGGACCGCTGGGAAAACGTTATTTAAGTGGTTTGCTTCGATTGGTGTTGATGAATCGGTTTTTCGAAAGCATGTTTATATGTCTGCGGTATGTCGATGTTTCCCCGGGAAGAATCCCAAAGGAGGTGATCGTGTGCCAGATAAAATAGAAATTGAAACGTGTTCGCAGTGGTTGAATAGAGAGATAGAGTTATTGCAGCCGAAATTAATCATTCCTGTTGGCAAGTTAGCTATTTCGCAATATTTATCAGTAAATAAATTAGTTGATGTTATTGGGCAAGGTTTTAGTCAGTCGTTACAGGGTGTTGATCTGGATATTGTGCCACTACCGCATCCGTCGGGAGCGTCGACCTGGCATCGAATGTCGCCAGGAAAAGAATTGTTAGAACAGGCGTTGGCGTTACTGGCGCAGCATGAAGCGTGGAAAAAACTTAAAACGATTTAGACGTATGGGCCTTTAATGATGCCGATGTACGCTGCTCGAATCTGTTCGACTACCTGGCGTGGCATAAGGTTCCTGTATCAGTAGTTGTGCAATGATGTCAGAAGGTAATGGTTTGCCAAACAAAAACCCCTGCGCTTCATTACAATCTATCTCACGTAGGTAGTCCAGTTGTGTTTGTGTTTCCACACCTTCTGCGATGACATTTAAATCAAGTCCTTTTGCCATTGCAACAATGGTCTTGATAATCGTATTGTCGCCTTTGTTGATTCGACTTTCTTTAAGGAAGGTGCGATCAATTTTTAAGGTTTGAATGGGTAATTTATGTAAATAACTGAGTGAAGAATAACCGGTGCCGAAATCATCGATGGCAATGGCAATGCCGTAGTCATTTAATGCTTTAAGTTTTCGAATAATGCTATCCATGTCATCCATAATAGCGTTTTCAGTAATTTCTATTTCCAAGGCCTGGCCTGGAAGATCGTAATCTTTAGTAACAGAAATAATATTTTCTACAATATCGTTTTCCATTAATTGACGTGCGGAAACATTTATCGACATACGTATATCAGGCAGGCCAGCCATGCGCCAGTTACTCAGTTCAGCACAGGCTGATTTTAAAACCCAATAACCAACATCAACAATTAAACCGCTTTCTTCAGCAAAAGGAATAAACTCTGAAGGTGAGATAGTGCCATGTTCAGGGTGTTCCCAACGTAACAAGGCTTCTACACCAACAATTTCACCTGTGCGTAAATTGATTTGTGGTTGATAAACTAAATTAAATTCATCGTTATCGAGTGCTCTATGAATGCCTGTGTCTAATGAAAGCTTTTCAATATAAGGTGCATTCATTTCATTAGAGTAGAACTGGTAGCCGTTCTTGCCCTGACCTTTTACGTGATACATCGCAACATCAGCATGTTTGATTAAGCTATCAAGGTGCGTACCATCGTGTGGATATAATGCAATACCAATACTGGTGCTGACATACAGTTCGTGACCATCAACGTAAAAAGGTTGTTTCAATGCACTTGTGATTTTGCCTGCAAGTTTGCTCGCATCCTCGCGTCCGTTTTGAAGTTTAGGTAATAATAAAGTGAATTCATCACCACCAAAACGTGCCAATGTATCGCCTTCGCGAATACAGGCTTTAAGTCGTAGGCTAACTTGTTGTAGTAGTTCATCACCAATCATGTGACCAAGACTATCGTTAATATTTTTGAAACGATCAAGGTCAAGAAACATAACAGCAAGTTGGTCGCCGTCACGTTTTGCCTGATTGATGGCAAGTGTTAAGCGATCACGAAGCAGTGCGCGGTTAGGTAATTTGGTGAGTAAATCGTGGTAGGCCTGAAAGTTAATGGTTTCTTCCGCGGCTTTACGTTCGGTAACATCACGTGCAACACCATAAGTGCCAGTGTAGTTATCGTTGCTATCGTTGCTGTGTTCATCGCCCGTATACATGCCCATGGCGCTAAGTTCGATGGGTAGCGTACGGTTATTGAAATGATGCTCACCGTTATCGTCCTTGCATTTTAGGCGTAATTCAATATTTTTTGCTGCACGGGTACCAACACGACGTTCGTTGAAAACGTAGTGTGCCTGTTCAATGTCATCTGGATGAACCAGAAATGTGTAATGCTGGCCAATAATTTCTTCCTTGCTAAAACCTAACAGGCTTTCGATGCGCTCATTAATAAAAGTGAAATGACCATCCGGATCGAGGATATAAATAATATCGGGAGAAGTGTTGACGATATAGCGATGCAGTCGTTCTGATTCAGACAACTGCTTATGCATAAAATTATTTTGTTTTTCAAGGTGCTTTTCTTTTAACGCATTATTAATGGTGATCATTAATTCGTCAGTTGCGTAAGGCTTGCGTAAGAAATCATATGCACCGTGGGTGCAGGCATCTTTAGCCGCCTCGAAAGAGGTTTCGCCGCTTACGATAATGACAGATGTGTTAATTAATTTTGCGTGAATATGCGCCATCACATCATGCCCGTTGACATAGGGCATGTGTAAGTCCAGCAGCACTAAATCGTAACTGTTTTCATCCAGGCGACAGATTGCTTCCTGACCCCCTATAGCGGTGTCCGGGTTATAGCCTCTGATGGCGAGTAAATCTTTTAAACTTTTTAATACAACGGGGTCATCATCAACGATGAGAATTTTTTGCTCGTTTATGCTCATTTTTTCACTCAGCTGTGTAAAAGTAGCCCGATCGTTATATCAATATACTTTTACAATTACAACGTGCACTTTTTGACCGTGCATTATTATTATTTTTATCTATTATCAGTGCGATCAGCTATTTAGGAAGCAAGATGTGAAAACTTGTGCCCTTTTCACTACTTCTACAACTGATCGAACCGTGTAATTCATTGACCAGATTTCTGACTATCGAAAGCCCTAATCCGGCATGATTGCCACCTTTGGTGGATTCAACCGGGGTAAATAATCGGGGCAGAATGTCGTCATTAATACCAGGCCCATTGTCGGCAATGGAGATTTCAATGTGCTGTTTGCCGTCAACGTTCACATAATCATGAGTGTAGACCATAAGTTTGCCGTTTGCAGGCAAAGCTTCAACAGCATTTTTAATTAAATTAGTATAGATTTGCTTGAAGGCATTTGCGTTACTTTGCAGGGTTTTGATACGCTGGTCCAATTCGAGTGAAATCTGGATGTTTTTGCTGTCAAATAAGGAGGGCTGGAAGACTTTGGTGAGGTCGGCGATGATAGAGTTAATGTCTGTCGGCGATGCGTCCTCTGTGTCCTCTCTGGTCTCGGTCAGCTGGTTTAAAATTTGATTGATGCGTTCAATTTCTGACTTGATAGTTTCAACATCATCTTGTGCCGATTTATCGCTTTCCAGTTTGTAACCGAGAATACCAAGATAGTTATTCATGATGCTCAAGGGGTTACGAACCTCGTGTAAAACTTCACGAATTTTTTGTTCTAATAAAAGCGTTTGTTCATCATCGCTTGATAAATTTGAAGAAGTGCTGCTGCTAATAGTGTGCGCTATTTCATTTGCAAAACGGGTTAATAATGAAAGCTGTTTCCATATTGTTTTGTGTTGCATTTTGTCAACGCCGAGTAAAAGCGTCCCGACAATTGTGTCATCCATCAACATGGGCAAGCAAATTATTCCCTGTTTTTTTGTTAGGCCAATTAACTGGCGATCAATAATTGAAATGCTGTTGTTACTGGTGTCTTCATTGTTATCATCAGGCGTGTAAGAATATAAAGAATGACATGCTTTTTTATCAATAAGGGCTTCGGTAACTAAACTTCTTCCAGGTTTAAGAGGGATGGAAATTTCTTCTAACTGGAGGGGTTGGTCTTGTGCAGAAATCGCATTAACTCTATTCATTCGTTTGTCGTATAAAAACAGAATGCAGCTATTAATACCGAATAAAATTCGACTTTGTTGTGCTATAACGTTGACTAGAGCATGCGGTGCATCCTTGTCTTCCTGTGTGCGTGACAGGTGTTGGTGTAAGCCATCTAATAAAGCAATGTTCCTAACTTCTTCTGCAAGTTTTTCCTGTTTTTCTTCATCGTCTGTATGTACGCGTTGCGTTGTTTTTCCATCCATGCCATCAAATGCAATTTTTATTTCTAGCATGCTGGAAGTGATTCTTAATTTTTCTTCTGCTTTCTCAATTATTTCAAGCAGCATTGGTTTTTTTATTGTAAGCAGTTCGTCAGCAGTGATGAATATTTTGTCGTCTTTAATATTAAAATGATTATTTGTTAATGAATTTGACAGGTTAATAATTTTAACTAAAGGATGTGTGTCAGCAATGTGCTCGACAGGTTCGTGATGATATAAAACGGCATCAGAAACAAAATTATTTACGCCATGTTTTTTAAGAAATTCAGCACCGACCTGTTGATGTGTGCATTGCAGTTCGTCAAATTCTAAATCGCGAAAATATTCATCTTCAGTTAACAATGCAAAAGCGCTGGTGTATTTTTTTGGGTAAACTGCGGCAAGAATAAATTGCCCAATATCATGAAGCAGGCCAGCCATATATGCTTCTGCAGGGCTGCTGTAATTACAAACTTTTGCAATGGCCTGAGCAACGCTTGCGCAATAAATTGAATGTTGCCAATGCTGCTTGAGAAATTCAGTGTGATCGCTACTGGTGTGAGAAAAAAATTGTTGTACTGCTGCGGTCACAGCAATGCTTTTTATGGTGTTAATACCGATTTGTTGTAGGGTAAATTCCAGCGGTCGTTCAGTGTCCGTTTTTTTGCTCGGGCTTTTTTGTTCAAGTTGTTCCTGGTGGCTAACGGATAGTATTCGAGCCGTCAGGCTGGCGTCTTGTTGAATGATTGCAGCAAGCTCGCTGTAAGACACGCTTTTATCGTGACAAATATCGAGTAGGCGAAGCAAAACATGCGGCAAGCTTGGTAGCTTATCCACATCTGCCTGTTGCAGAACTTGTTTTGCTTTTTGATTCATATATTTTATTTTGTAGTTACAGTGTTTTTAACATTTACAGCGCAGTTGAGTAAGAAGTGCATCTGAGCAATGTGTTTAATTTATCGACACTCTCTATAAGATATCGATTATGTATATATGATTATGCAATAATCATGCTAATAACAATATAATGTTATTATTCAATTTGTT
>CAZCOZ010000029.1:0-3206 GCA_964500555.1 uncultured Thiotrichaceae bacterium
CCACGATGACCATATGTGAAACATCAAACATACCCGCATCAGTACGCACCTGATGGTGCTCATCAATTTGCGAGCCATAATTAACAGACATCTGCCAACCAGCAAAATCGACGATTTTGCCTTTGTATTCAACGTGTTTATCAAACAGGACTGTTTTATTGCTCATAAATTTACTATCGGTAGATGAAACGGGGACCATAAAATATCAGCGTGATTTTACACACACTGGAACCACAGAATCCAGATAAAAAATAATGTTATATATGGATACATAACCAGCATATTTTCGGTAACCAGCCTTGCTTTGGCGATAAGCTAGAGGCGACTAGATCAAATCTTCATCGTGCGTTATGATGATAAACCCGTGTATACGATCTTACATATCACGATTAATACCACAAAAACACTACTCAAGGAACATAAGGAATGAATAAGATTTTCTCATCAACACCCAAAAAATTACCTATCATTTTAGGCGTAGCCATACTTACTGGTTGTGGAGGTGGTGGTGGCGGTTCTGATACAAAAAGCGGCATACCTGCAGACTTTGATCTTTTTGCACAATCAGGTACCTGGCGACTAACTGCTGACATTCAATTTAATCTATCCCCTCCCACTGGCGACCCTCTGATTGATCTAGACATTACATCTGATTCAACCATATCGACAGTAGCGGCTATTGACGTTTCTGGTGACAACATAACACTAAATGACTGTGATGCAGAAGCCCCAGAAACGGTTACGATTTCAGAGCTGGAAGATGAAATTTCTAATGATTTATCTGATGAAGATCTCGATTGCAAATCCGAAACAACGAATTACACAAAAATTAGTAGCACTAATTATCGTATTGAATACAATTGTGATGACTCTATTTCAACCACTATAACTTACAAAAAGATCAGTGAAGCAACCGACTTCGACTTCGGCCAATTATCTTTCACGTCAAGCAATGGTGATCTTAATACCAATTCAGGTGTTTGCGGAACAATAAGCGATACTAATGTTGATACCATTGTCACACCCCAGCCGAATAGTCTTTCACTAACAAACTCCACTATAGATTTTCAGTCTATCAGTATTGTTGCACCTTACAATGGCAACAGAATTGGAATAGATTTTGAATTCACTGAAAATGTTACAGAGGCCTCTTACGATGTTAGCTCTAACGAAGTGGAAGTTGAATTAGCATCCGTCACGTACGGTGGCACACCCGCAGACCCTGATTATATAGAAGCAACCAGCGGCAACGTTAATATCGACTCTATCGGCCCATTTGCCGTCACAGGAACATTTAATATAACGACCAACACAGGTGATAACATTGTAGGATCATTCCATTTTGACATTGAATAAAACCTAAATTCGGTGTTATTTTAGTAACAAAATTTATGACGAAAAAAGGAACAATACCAACTAGGTGCCTTGTTCCTTTTTTTATAACTTTTATAAATGACTTAGTAACAAATCACTTGTAGTATAATTAGCCAATTGCCTGTTGAATAATTTTATATTTCAGCGTCGGCAAATTATCCACCAGAGACAGACCCGCGTTACGCACTTCAGAAAGCACACTATTTTTATTACCAAACAATTCTTTAAAACCTGTCATCGAGGCTTCCATTAACTGATTTGCACCTTTACGCTGACGCTGGTATTTTTTCAAGGTGTGTAATGCCGCCCATTGTCGATTTGCCTGTTTTGCGTTGCTGATGATTTCAGCAAGTGCAATAGCATCTAAAATACCTAAATTGGCACCTTGTCCCGCCAACGGATGAATGCTGTGCGCGGCATCACCAATTAAAGCCAGGCCGGGTTTTACGTATTCGTTCACGTGGCTATGTGACAATGGAAATAAAAATCGTTGGCCAACATCGGCAACTTCACCTAACTTAAATTCTGCAGCGGCGGCTAATTCTTTTTTAAAATTATCATCGTCTAACGCCATCATTTTGTTAGCATCACTTTCATCTAATGACCAGACAATAGAACACTCACCGTTAAATAATGGCAAAAAAGCGAGCGGCCCGCTGGGCATAAAACATTGCCACGCTGTATTTTGGTGACTCTCGCTGGTACGCACATTACAAACCAAACCCTGTTGTTGATACGATTTTTTTATTTGCTGAATATTCGCCGTCGCTCTTACTTTTGAATTAACACCATCTGCGCCGACCAGTAGCTGAGTAATTAGTTTTTTACCCGATGATAATAAAACCTGCGATGCAGCCTCTTCACCATCACTTTCCTTATAATTAATTTCAACAATATCTTCAGGACAAAAAAAAGTGATATTGTCGGCTACCAGCACCACGTCCAGCAGCATCGTCTGTAAAACTTTATTTTCGATAATTGCGCCCAGCTCGGACACGCCCATCTCTGCACTATCAAATTCAATCTGTCCTGCGCCGGTTTGATCCCAGACAAACATTTTTTCAAATGCACACATTCGCGCGCTTAACTTTGAGTCCAAAACACCTGTTTTTTCAAACTGTTTTAATGCGAAACGATTAATCGCAGAAACACGACAATCAACATCCTTAGTTACCAAATCAAGTTTATTACGCTCCACAATTGCCACGGTAAAATCTGAACTGGCCAACTCGCTCGCAAGGCTTAAACCAACGATGCCACCACCGACGATGACAATATCAAACGCCTCAACATCAGATACACTTTTAAAAGCCTGATTCTGATTTTCGGTCATAATCGCAAACCTCGATTTAAACGAGACAGGCGACCGCTTAACCCCATACTTTGTTTAGCAAGTTGATGTTTAACCCCGGGCAATACATCTGTCACCAATAAACTCAGTGATCGCACATGTCCTAACACTGAAATATTATTAGAAAATGTTTTCACTAAAGTATCGGTAAACCGATAAACACGTTTGATATCTTGTTCACGTAGTTGTGCATATTCCTGCAGCATAGCCTGCCGCCCAATATCTGCCGCTGAGCGAACGCTATCAACAATAAGTTCTGACAATATAGCAATATCCCGCAACGCCAGGTTAAACCCCTGACCTGCAACGGGATGTAAACTGTGTGCCGCGTTACCAATAACAAGAACACGACCATGCACAATTTGTGTTGCTGCCTGCAAAGCTAAAGGATAAGTCTGTCGCGCTCCAACTTTGGTGAATTGCCCTAAACGAAAACCAAAACATTCCTGCAGCTGTGATAGAAAATTCGCATCATCTAAAG
>CAZCOZ010000029.1:3306-4658 GCA_964500555.1 uncultured Thiotrichaceae bacterium
AAAATACGTCGACTACCGTAAGAAAGCGCGACCGTGCGATCATCGTAGCTAGGCTGCGATTCGGTATTTAATTCGTACGCTTCTACAACGGCAATTTTCAATGAAACCGAATCAGCCTCTTTCGCAATACCTTTCTCTATATCCTTTAAGGCACAAGCAAGACTAGCACCAGCAAGACCGCCGCCGATGATAATTAAATCATAATTATTTTCTGTTACTGCTTCTTGCATAAGATTAAAAAGTAGTGCTTGTCATTGCGAGCGAAGCGTGGCAATCCTCTGCAAACGGCTCAGGCGCTTAATGAGATTGCCGCGCTGCGCTCGCAATGACGGAGGTTTCTTTTTTATTCACATTTCGGTTCCAACTAAAAATCATGATCCCATCACTGTTTCAATTTCATCAACCGTTCTTGGCAAACCTTTGGTTAGTAATTCATAACCATCTTTCGTCACCGCTAAATCATCTTCAATGCGCACACCAATATTCCACCAGCGTTTTGCGCCACGACTTCCTGCAGGAATATATAAGCCAGGCTCAACGGTAAGCACCATACCTTTTTCTAACAAACGCCATTTGTCATCGACTTTATAATCACCGACATCGTGCACATCCATACCCAACCAATGGCCTGTACGATGCATGTAATACTTCATGTATTTGCCATCTTTAATCAGTTTTTTAACGTTGCCTTTTAGCAAACCAATTTCGACCATGCCTTTGGTTAAGGCTTTCACTGCTGCATTATGCGGATCATTCCAGTGATTACCGGGCTTCACTTTTGCAAAGGCGGCTTCCTGCGCTTTAAGCACTACTTCATAAATCTCTTTTTGCGGCACGGTAAATTTTCCGTTAGTGGGAAAGGTGCGCGTTATGTCTGCGGCATAACCGTTATATTCTGCACCAGCATCAATTAAAACTAACTCGTGGTTATTCAGCACAGCATTGTTTTCGGTGTAATGTAAAATGCAGGCATTCTCGCCACCGCCAACAATAGATGAGTACGCCCAGCCTGCATCGTTACTTTTAAATGTGTATAAAAACTCAGCCTCAAGCTCACACTCATTTAAACCTGGGTAACAAACTTCCATTGCATTGATGTGTGCTTTGACGGAAATTTTCGCGGCCTTGCGCATCGCGCTTAACTCTTCACGGCCTTTATATAAACGCATATCGTGCAGTAAATATTCTAACGAAACAAATTCATACGGCGCACGCGCACCACGACGAGATTGTGTGCGCAAATCATTTACACACTTTAGTACGTGTTGATCAAACTCAGGGTTTAAACCAATACTGTAATAGATACTTTCTTTGCCTTCCATTAATTCAGGTAAGACATCCTCAAGATCACC
>CAZCOZ010000029.1:4758-17155 GCA_964500555.1 uncultured Thiotrichaceae bacterium
AATATACCCATGCGAACATATTCACTCACTTCCATGAATGCGACTTCGTCTTCTTCGTTCGCGTTTTCTTCCGATACTGCAATTTCAGCTTCTTCATCGGCGACATAACCGGCTCGCGATATTTCCAGGATGTCCTGAATTAATTCTTTGCTGTTATCGGGCAGTTCGGTATCTTCTTTTATGCCACCCAACGCCAGGCCATAAACAAATCCCTGGCACCAAACGCCCAAAGCCTCAACGCGATCTTCCAAATCATCGTCATCGTCAGGCAACATTAATTCAAATTCGATATTGCTATCATTCATTTGCTCAACACTCATTTGGTGGATTTTCAGTAGCTTTTCACCTACCTCACGCAATGCCTTCGAGCCTTCTTCACGCTCACCTAACACGTGCAACATCCACTGCGCAGCGTCAGTCGAACCCTGTGCGCATAACATACCGCAAAGTGTGCCATGCGATTCAGACGCACCAAGCGCAGAATCAGTGGTAATTAATAGCTCGTCAAGCTGAGAAATATCGGGAAAATGTGGCATAAGGATGTTAAAGCACCAAAAGCGGTTAAATACTGTCAAGTTCAAACCACCAGTTTAAAACAAATAGACGATAAATTCTCTATAGCATTTGACCAAACCCCTTTCACGCCCTAGTATTAGCACCATGACAAATACAACAGCAAGAATAGACAAACTCGAAGAGCAGGTAGGCGAACTCCTCGATCTCTGTAAACGCATGGGTGATGATAATGTTGAGCTTCGCACTCAGTTACAACAACTCACTTCCGAACGTTCAAATCTGGTCGAGCAAAAGGAAAAGGTTCGTGTTCAGGTGGAAGCAATGATCACCCGTTTGCGATCAATGGAAAAAGCGTAGTCTGGGAGAGCACTGTCTGGGGAAACCTACTGCCTTACAGGCATCTCTCTAAATCCTGTATAATACATTCTGTATTAATCAAATGTGTGTTGTAAACAAACGTGTTATGAGATATCCAAATGAGCAAAGCTGAACCCTTAACGATAACCATTATGGCCAAGGAATATCGTGTTGCCTGCCCACCAGAAGAAAAAGCCAATCTCCTGGCGTCGGCTGATTTACTCAATCAAAAATTAAATGAAATTAAACAACAGGGCTCGGTTATTGGCACGGAACGTATCGCAATTATGGCGGCACTCAATATGAGCCACGATGTTTTGCATAACAAAACCATCAACACTGATCACAGCGATCTAAGCCAGCGCATCGATAGCCTCTCTGAACGCATTAGTGATTCTATGCGTGATATACAGCTAATCTGACACGAGCTCTAAACTTCTTCTAAGCTGCTCTATCTAAACAATACGAACGTAGCCCCGCCAGTAATTCGTTTCATCAAATTAAAACCAGAAATTAAAACCAACTAAGTAATTTCGTTAAATTCAGTTGCTTTAACGCCAGCATTACATACAATAGAGTTATTGGATATGTGATTTTTTTGTTGCTATGAAGGTATCAGCGACTTATTTATGGAATCATCTATCGACCCGTTTTGACATCTCTGGGGTGTGCGTAAGCTACCTGTTTTATCCCTTGAGCCTTAAATACTGACTTCGGGAACTGGACTGGTGCAACCGTGTGCATTACCGCTTCGGCGGGAAGCCTAACGTGACATCGCTGATTCCCACCTGAACTTACCGGTTCAAGGTCGGCAGTATTGCTACGGCACCACTGGAGATGTCATCTTAATTTCCCGGAAAGCCTCTATCGCGCTTAATCATACCGCTTAGAGGCTTTTTATTCTAAGGAAGATCGGATAAGTCATGAATCGACATCTTTGGATACAGCATGTCTGATAACAGTAGTCGCTCTAACAACACTAACATTCGATACGAAAAACGTGCGTTGCGCCAGGCACTATCACCAGCCACTCAACACCAGCACAGCCAGGCTTTACGCAGCCAGATAATTCAGGAAAAGATTTACCGAAACGCGAAAACGATTGGTTGTTATTTGACCAATGATGGCGAAATTGATCCTCACCTCATTATTGAACATGCCTGGTTCCTGGGCAAAAAAGTCTATCTCCCCGTTCTGTCACCATTGAACCCATCGTCATTGAACCTATCATCATTAAAGAATCAGCTTTACTTCGCGCCTTATGAAGCCGGTAGCAAATTTAAGCTCAATCGCTTCAACATTCCCGAACCCATTTGCAAACCATCGCAATGGAAAACGGCCCGCCAGTTGGATTTACTTTTAGTACCACTGGTTGCGTTTGATGCAAGTGGCAATCGTGTTGGCATGGGTGGTGGTTTTTATGATCGCAGCCTGGCACATCTCAAACACAGGCAATACTGGAAAAAACCTCGCCTGATTGGGTTAGCGCATGAATGTCAGAGGGTGGACAAACTAAACGTCGAGAGCTGGGATATTCCGCTTGACCAGATTATTACCGAAACACGAAATTATGGTAGATAAAATTTAAAAAAGAACACGTTTACCTTATCTGTCATCCTCGAACGTTTTTATCGAGGATCTGGCGTTATTGGTTACTTAAACGCCCTGGATTCCCGACAAAAGCATTCGGGAATGACAAACCGTTTTAACCGGACACTACTGATGCTCTAACGAGATGCGATGAATAAAAAGTTACTGTGACAGGAACAATTGATACGCCGGATTATCCGTTTCTTCCCAATAAGAATACGCCAAAGTATCTAAGTATTCACGCAATTGTTTTCGCTCGGCTTTCGGTATTTGCAAACCAACCAGCACCCGCCCATAAGCAGCACCGTGATTTCGATAATGAAATAAACTAATATTCCAGCGCGTACCAATTCGACTCAAAAAATCGAGTAACGCACCCGGACGCTCTGGAAATTCAAAGCGGTATAAAACTTCATCTTTTAAACTTGCATGACCACCGACAAGATGGCGCACATGCATCTTGGCCATTTCATTGTCAGTCATATCCAACACAGGATATTTTTTCGCTTTAAGCTTTGCGATTAATTCTTTGCGCTCATTCAAACCATCACGCAATTGCACACCTGCAAAAACCTGTGCGTCTTTATCATCTGAATAACGATAATTAAATTCGGTAATACCGCGCTTACCGATGGTTTGGCAGAATGTTTTGAAGCTACCCGGACGTTCAGGAATCGTTACCGCAACCAGGGCCTCTCTTAGCTCGCCGATTTCTGCCCGTTCCGAGACATGGCGCAGGCGATCAAAATTCATATTAGCGCCACTGTTTATCGCAACCAGCGTTTTGCCTTTAATTTTCTTTTTTGCAATATACTTCTTTAAACCCGCAACGGCCAATGCACCAGCAGGCTCATTGATCGAACGGGTGTCATCAAAAATATCTTTAATCGCAGCACAAATCTCATCGGTTGATACTGTAATAACATCATCAACACACTGCTTTGCAATACGAAAATTCTCTTTACCTACCTGCTTTACCGCAACACCATCAGCAAAAATACCGACGTGATCTAAAACGACGCGACGATTTTTAGCCAACGCTTTTGCCATGCACGCTGCGTCGGCAGGCTCAACACCAATAATTTTTGTTTTCGGGCTTAAATATTTTACGATAGCACCAACGCCGGCAATTAACCCACCACCACCGACTGGCACAAAAATAGCATCGATAAAATCGGCATGTTGTCGTATGATTTCTAAACCGACCGTACCCTGCCCCGCAATCACATTGGCATCATCATACGGGTGAATGAAGTCGAGCTTTTCCTGCTTCGCCTGTGCCTTTGCATAAACACAGGCCTCATCGTAATTATCACCAACCAGCACCGCTTTCGCACCATGCGCTTTAACCGCATTCACCTTAATACCTGGTGTTGTAACGGGCATAACAATCGTTGCTTTCAACCCCAGTTTGCTTGCAGCTAATGCGACGCCCTGCGCATGATTACCCGCTGAAGCTGCAATCACGCCTTTAACTTTTTTCGTCTGCATTAATTGATAAATACAATTATATGCACCGCGCAATTTAAACGAAAAAACACTTTGCAGATCTTCACGTTTAAGCAGCACTTGATTATTTTGTCGCTTGCTTAATGTTTTCGCTACATCCAATGGCGTTTCGACAGCGACGTCATAAACACGGGCGGTTAGAATTTTTTCTATATATTTTTTAGTCATACGCTAAGAATAGCGGTAAAGCAGTGAATAGTGAATAGTGGAGAGTAAATAGTTACGGATGAATAGTTCCGAATGAATATTAAAAGCAAAAATCACCGTCATTGCGAGCAAAGCGCGGCAATCTCTTTAAGCACCTGAGTCGTCAGTAGAAGATTGCCACGCTTTGCTCGCAATGACGTGTTTTCACTGTTAACGATTCACTTAATCTGTAGTATCATTCGTGTCATAAATTATTTTATATATATTTACGATTACAACGCACGGGAGTAAAACATGACCCAGGACGAAATGAAAAGAAAAGCAGCTGAAGCTGCACTTGAATATGTTATTACCGACGAAATAGTTGGCGTTGGTACGGGATCAACTGTTAATCACTTTATCGACGTGCTTGCTGAAATCAAACATAAAATCAAAGGTGCGGTTTCAAGCTCTGAGGCCTCGACTGAGCGCATGGAAGGTTATGGCATTCAAGTGTATGACCTGAATGATGTAAACGGCATCGAAGTTTATATTGATGGTGCGGATGAATCTGACCATTACCTCAATTTAATCAAGGGTGGCGGTGGCGCATTAACGCGTGAAAAAATTATTGCGGGCGCAAGCAAGAAATTTGTTTGTATTGCAGACGAATCCAAATTGGTTGATGTAATGGGTGAGTTTCCACTACCTGTCGAAGTGATCCCAATGGCACGCAGCTTCATCGCTCGAGAAATTGTAAAAATAGGTGGACAACCGGTTTATCGTGAAGGCTTTGTAACCGATAACGGCAATGATATTCTTGATGTGCATAATCTAAGAATCATGAATGCAGTAAAATTAGAAAACGATCTCA
Organism: uncultured Thiotrichaceae bacterium; assembly: GCA_964500555.1. Taxonomy (GTDB): domain Bacteria; phylum Pseudomonadota; class Gammaproteobacteria; order SZUA-229; family SZUA-229. The sequence continues at coordinate 9,731 of CAZCOZ010000029.1, forward strand.
ATAAATTACCTGGTATTGTAACAGTGGGGATTTTTGCGAATCGTCCTGCTGATGTATTGATACTGGGTACGCCTGATGGTGCTAAGACGGTTATGTCAAAATAACATTAATCAAACTGCATATGAGAATGAGAGACTGAAGCATATTGCTAGTGTGAGATTTTGCTTATTTTTGATGGATTGCATCGTACACGATTAAATGCGAAGACACTAATTAAGCAAAACTACATGTTAGATTTATTTTATTCGTTCTTTCCAGTGATTTGGTTTACGATGCAGGTTTGATACAGAAATTATAAGAATAGTATTGTTTAACACTGTATAGATTAAACCGTAGGGAAACCGCCTGGTTTGGCATCTTCGCGTATTTTTTGAAAAGGGATGCCAGGCTTCAGGAAACCTGGCGATGCGGTCAATTGCATGTAGCACTTCCTGCAAAAAAGTCTCACCCAACCCTTCTACTTCATTATTATAATATTCGACACCCTCATCTAACTCCAACTGGGCTTCTTCCAGAAATTCAATTCTCATTTATATTTTGACAATACACTTTCTAACGTAACAGACCGTATACTCCCGTTTTTAAACGCCTCTAGCCTGGACTCTGCTTCCTCTGTCCAAAGTTTATCTAGTTCGGGGTCAGGAGTATCCAGACACGCCATTAATCGGTCAACCAATTTAGCCTGGTCTAATGGACGAAGAGTAATCGCCTCTTTTAATATTTCATCCGGTGTTGCCATTATTTTTCCCAAATATGGATTATGCGTTCTAGTATACTACATCCACAACGCATTGATCACAGCAGTAATTCAACCAAAACATCAGGTAAACTATTGTTTCTTTTACTATACCTATATGTGACATAAAAGCTTTTTAGCTTGAAATGGATAAATATGCCATTCCGTCCTTATTGCCGCTAACATAAATAACAGACGAAAAAAAACGGAGTCTGAAGACTCCGTTTTTTTGAAACTCTAAATTTAGCCTATAAGGCTTTCAGATTAGAATTTTTTCTTGATACCAGCTGTGAATAAACTTTCGTCAACACCTGCAGCATCAGAAGAACGATCACCATAACCAACATAAACATTAGTCATTTTAGATAGTTTATGGTTGTACGCTACAGCAATACCCGTAGTTTCATCACCACCATCCGGATCAATCTGACCAGCAGTTAAGATAATAGCGTTATTTTTATTGATGTTATAAGCACCACTTAAGAAGATACGATCTACTTCAGCACCAGCAGCACTTTCAGCAGTTTCATACTGTAAACCTGCTGAAAAAGCTTTAGTTTTGTATCTACCGCCAATTTTAGTAGCATCACCAACAAGATCATTATCAATCCAGTCAAGGTAAGCTAGGATATTTTTATTTGACCAGCGTACACCAACACCATTAGTTTCATCATCAACACCAGAAACTGTTGTATTTAGCACTAGTTGAATACCACCCATTTTAGGAGATACATATTGAACAGTATTCGTTTGACGACCCGCAGCAATACCACGACCTCTATGTAGTGATGATTGCGTACCTAAGAAACCACGACCTTCAAGACGTGTACGGTACAATGGGTCAATTTTGCCGCCCATTTGTTTGTAGTTAGAAGACATGATACCGAACTTGATTGTACCCATGCCACCTTTTAGACCAACAAAAATGTCACGCTGCGTAAGTGCATTACCACCACCACTGCTATCAGCAGCATCAACCTGGAATTCCATTTTGTAGATAGCTTTAAGACCATCACCAAGGGCTTCAGAACCTTTCACACCGATAGCTGACGTGTTACTTGTCATATCAAGGTTTTCTGCAGTATCAAAATCATTAATACTTAGGTGGATGTTACCGTATAAAGTAGCATCTGCCATTACGATTGCTGGTGCAACCATGGCAGCTGCTGCTGCGATTGTTATTAGAGATTTTTTCATTATGCAAGACTCCTGCATGATTAAGTTATTATTATCATAGCTATGATTACAAAAATATGATCACTGCTTAACGCTTCCCCCAATGAAAACAGTTTCATGAAAACTGCGAGTTCATCTTAAAAAGCTGAAGTAACCACACTTGGTCTTTGCCTGCGTACACCACTTAAAAATGGGCGCTTAACGGATAAAGATTAAAGGGAGTATATGCAGATATTCTTAAATTGCAAGTAAAATAGCACAATATTTTACTTTTGCAGAACTATTTTTTTGCTGGTTTTAGACTGGTTTTTAACTGGTTTTTTTCAAATTGAAATAACACAGAAACCGTTATGATGACTTTTTCAAAAAGTAGTCATAATTAAATTGTAAATTTATTGTGGAATAAAAAAACACATAAAAAAAGCCCCGAATCGGGGCTTTTTTTGAAAACGCTAACAAACTTAACGTTTCGAGAACTGAGTAGCACGACGCGCTTTGCGTAAGCCGACTTTTTTACGTTCAACTTCACGTGCATCACGGGTAACGAAACCTGCTTTACGTAATGGACTGCGTAATGACTCATCATAAGCAATTAAAGCACGTGTTATACCATGGCGTATCGCACCGGCCTGACCAGAAATACCACCACCCGCAACGGTTACTTTTATATCAATATTACCCGTCATTTCCACGAGTTCTAGTGGCTGACGTACTATCATCTGTGCGGTTTTACGACCAAAAAATTCTTCTAGCGCTTTACCATTAACAACAATGTCACCTGCGCCTGTACTTAAATAGACTCGTGCGCTAGATGTTTTGCGTCGACCTGTTGCGTAATATTGTTCTGCCATGTTTAGGTAACTCTGTTGGTATTATAAAGGTATCTATTATAAAGCTATCTGTTATAAAACTAGCTTATTTCGAGAGGTTGTGGTTGCTGTGCTGCATGTTGATGCTGCGCACCTGCGTAAACTTTTAATTTACGGTACATCTCACGACCTAATGGATTTTTTGGCAACATGCCTTTTACTGCTATTTCGATAACACGTTCTGGTGAACGCTCGATCATGTCAGTAAAATTTGTTTCTTTTAAGCCACCCATGTAACCAGAGTGGCGATAATACATTTTATTTTTTGCTTTATTACCACTTACACGGACTTTTTCGGCATTGATTACAACGATGTAATCACCAGTATCAACGTGTGGTGTATATATTGTTTTATGCTTACCGCGTAGACGACGTGCTATTTCTGCTGCTAGTCGACCCAATGTTTTACCATCAGCGTCCACCAGGAACCAGTCACGTTTTACATCTTCAGCTCTTGCGCTTATGGTTTTCATTACAAATCCAGTTATCCAGTATTACAAATACAATTTCAAAAACGAATCAGTCGCAGCCAGTGTATTTGGCTCGACCATTTGGTTCGACAAAGAGGCGGAATATTACAGGCATTCTGCCTGACAGACAAGCCTGTAAGGGCTTAAATTCAGGAAATAATTCAAGTATGGTAATCATCCGCTATTGCCCATCATTGTCCATCGCCTTTTTTAGACAAATTTTAAACAAAAAAAAGCGCGGATGAAAGTCCGCGCTAAATATTTACCACCAAAGGGAGGATGGAGGATATGAAAAAAACGTTTCTACAGCGCATCCGAGCAGCTAATTAACCAAACGTATTAGTATATTCTAATATTTTTACCTTCATGTCAAGTTGAATTTAGAAAAACTTAATATACTCCCGCCCATACAATAAACAGCTTGTCATCCCCGAATGCTTTTATTGGGGATCTATAACGTCTAAGTTATTGATAACACTATATCCCCGATAGAAACATTCGAGGATGACTGTGAAATAGACTGGTTTTGAATAACAGATGCTTTAGTTTAGGTAATCAGCAATCTCTCTACAATTTTACCCTTTTGCAGATGTTGCTCAATAATTTCATCAATATCTTCCCGATCCAGATAGCTGTACCAGGTTTCTTCTGGGTAAACGACTAACACGGGACCATGCTCGCAGCGATCCAGGCAGCCAGCGCTATTAATCCGCACTTTGCCCTCACCCGATAAACCCAGCGATTTTATTTTTGTTTTGGCATAAGCCCGAATTTCCGTCGCATTGCACTGCTCACAACATTTTGCACCTGATTTTCGTAAATTAGTACAAAAAAATACATGATATTTAAAATGGGACACAATCACACCTCGTTCTTTCAGCTTGTTTTTATTCACCTAAAGTTATGTGCCAATATTGCATGGCAGCAAAAAAAGCAGCAATATACACGAATGCGTAGATATTCTCATTTTGACCAGTTAGTAATGAACGCCGATACTGCACTTCGTACTTTATTTGGCAGTGCTATAGGATCTGGACGCCAGTACCCTGCTGAAAATATCGAAGCTGACGCAGGTTTTTCTGCTCAGGAAAAAAAACATATTGCCAGTCTTATGCGAATTAATCATAGCGGCGAAGTTTCTGCGCAAGCCTTATATCAGGGGCAATCATTAACCTCCAGAAATGAAGATATTCGCCATAAATTACAGGAAGCTGCCAATGAAGAAAATGACCATTTACGCTGGACAAAAAATCGTATTGAAGAATTAGGCGGCCAGACCAGTTTGTTAAATCCACTCTGGTATGGTGGTTCGTTTGCCATTGGTGCGTTTGCTGGGGCGATTGGTGATAAGTGGAATTTAGGTTTTTTAGCCGAGACTGAACGCCAGGTAGTTTCACACTTAGAAACACACCTTAATAAATTACCGGGTGGCGATTTAAGAAGTCGGGCGATTTTAGAACAGATGAAAATAGATGAATCGATACACGCAACGACCGCTATCGAAAATGGTGCGGCTGAATTACCGACGACAGTGAAAAAGTTAATGGCGGCGATGTCGAAGGTGATGACGACGAGTACTTATTATATTTAGACAGCTTTGCGCGAAGCAAGTTTTGCGGGTATGTTTTTTCTTTTATGAATCAAGAACCAGAACTCAACGGCGGGTGAAAAATTATCTGTACGGCATTTCCATCAGGATCTTTGCAATAAAAACTACGTGCACCGTCTCGATGATCTTTTACCTCAGAAAGCATCTCTACTCCTTCCTGTTTTAAAAAATCAAACCAGAGATAAACATCATTGGCAACGTCAATAATAAAACCTAAATGATCCAAAGCCTGTGATGTAGTTTTATCCCTTTCTTTATCCGCTCGATGTAAAGCTAAATTATCATTACCCGATGTCAAATAATAATTATCTGCATCAGGTTGCCACTCGATACGCATACCTAAAAGACGTGTATAAAAATCCACAGCGTCATCGAGTCTCACTACGTTTAATGCAAGATGACGCAAACCGGCTGTTACATTGGGTCGTTTAATTTTTGACATGCTGCTCGCTATTATCCCACTTCATTATTCCGCTTCTATAATTCTGCTTCTATAATTCCGCATCAATGATTTCATAGTCATGCGTAACATCAACACTTTTTGCCAGCATGATAGAAACTGAACAATATTTTTCTGCGGTCATGTCTACCGCACGAGCCACTTTTTTATCATCCAGATTTTTTCCTTTCACTACATAATGAACATGGATTTTTGTGAACACTTTTGGCGCTTCTTCAGCACGCTCTGCAGATAGTTCAACATAGCAGTCACTAATCGCCTGACGTTGTCGCTTTAAAATCAATACTACGTCGAACGCAGTACACCCGCCCATACCGAGCAATACCATTTCCATTGGTCGAATTCCCAAATTTCTACCACCACTTTCTTGTGGGCCGTCCATCACCACAGAATGTCCGCTTTCAGATTCTCCGACAAACGACATATTATCCAACCACTTAACCACTGCTTTCATAACTAGCCCTTACCTTATATTTAATATAATCTCAATCTGATTACTGTAGTATTATAAAAATCTTGTGTATTATGCATCTGATTGATAAAAAACCAAATGATAATCTAAGCACAATAACTTAAACAATTGAAACACTGCCAGGACTGCAATGAGCATAGTTAAAGAAATACCCAAACTTAACCCTTCTTTAGAACATCTACTCACGTTCTCTCATCGAAAGTCGTACAGTGCGAAAGAAACAATTATTCATGAAGGCGATGTTTCAACCAGCCTGTACTATATCATTGAGGGCTCTGCCAGCGTACTAACCGAAAGTGAAACGGGTGAACAAATTATTCTTGCGACATTAAACAAAGGTGATTTTTTTGGCGAAGCTGGGTTATTCGAATTTTGTTCTGACGTTGAATGCAAACGTACCGCACGCGTTATTTCACGCCAAGACAGCGATATTGCTGAAATAAGTTATGCCCAGTTCAAACAAATTGTTGCCGAAGACCCTTCGGTAATGTTTTTACTTACGGGTCAGGTTTTTAGTCGCCTCAAAAGAACTAGCCAGAAAGTACGTAATCTTATTTTTCTGGATGTTAAGGGACGCATCGCACATTGCTTGTTAGAGCTAAGTGCTGAACCGGATGCGATAACGCACCCTGACGGTATGCAAATAAAAATCACACGTCAGGACATTGCAAAAATGGTTGGCTGTTCGCGTGAAATGGCGGGACGAGTATTAAAAGAATTAGAAGAAGATGGGTTGATTACTGCGCATGGTAAAAAGATTGTTATCTTTGGTACGCGTTAACCCTTAAACTGCGGAACTTCACCCCCCCTTTATTCATTAAAAAACAATTCAGCTAATTTTTCACCTGGATTATCTGCTCGCATAAAAACTTCGCCAACTAAAAAACTGTGCACTTTATTATCACGCATTAGTTTCACATCGTCTTTGGTATGAATCCCTGATTCTGTCACCAGTATATGACTATCATTAACCATAGAAAGCATTCTTATGGTGGTATTCAGATCCGTTTCAAAGGTGCGTAAGTTGCGATTATTGACACCGATTAAACGCGCATTCGTTTCTAAAGCACGCTCCATTTCCTGTTCGTCATGCACTTCCATTAACACGTCCATACCCAATTTTTTTGCCAGACCATGTAAACCATGCAACGCATCATCATCCAGTGCAGCCACAATTAATAAAATACAATCTGCGTCTATCGCACGCGCTTCATAAACTTGATACGGATCAATAATAAAATCTTTTCGAATCACTGGTAAATCACAAGCAGCTCTCGCCTGTTTTAAATAATCATCATGTCCCTGAAAATAATCTTTATCGGTTAATACTGATAAACAGGCCGCACCGTGATCGGCATAACTTTTTGCTATTTCGGCGGGGTTAAAATTTTCTCTTAGCACACCTTTGCTAGGTGACGCTTTTTTTATTTCAGCAATAACAGCTGATTGATTATTTGCAATTTTATTTTCTATTGCTTTTATAAAACCACGAACCGCACCGGATTTATCACATTGCACTTTTAATTTATCAACCGAAATAATTGCACAACGCTCTGCAATTTCTTCTCGTTTCCGATTGAGAATTTTTATTAAAATATCAGGAGTATCGTTATTCATTGGCTTTTAATTATAG
>CAZCOZ010000029.1:17255-21576 GCA_964500555.1 uncultured Thiotrichaceae bacterium
TTTTCATTTACTGCACCAGCAGCAATGACTTCTTGTGCTTTTTTTACACCTTCAGCCAACGTTGACGTTAAACCCGCTGCGTAAATTGCAGCACCCGCATTCATACTAACAATATCTTTTGCTGGGCCAATTTTGTTTTCAAACACAGATTTAATTATTGCTAAACTATGGGCAGAATCCGTTGCGCGTATTTCTTCTAAACTTGCACGCTGCATGCCAAAATCTTCAGGCTGAATGGTATAAGTACTTACTTCGCCGTTATTTAACTCAGCAACAAAGGTTGGTGTTGCAATACTAATTTCATCCATACCGTCTTCGGCATGTACAATTAACACATGCTCACTACCCAAACGTTGCAGCACATGCGCCAATGGTTCGACCAAATCTTTACTGAAAACCCCCATCACCTGATTCGGTGCACCCGCTGGATTAGTCAGTGGCCCTAAGACATTAAAAATAGTCCGCACAGCCATTTCTCGACGTGGACCAATGGCATGTTTCATTGCACTATGATGCATTGGTGCAAACATAAAGCCGACACCGATTTCATTCACACACTGCGCGACTTGCTCGGGCGATAACTCCAGATTCACACCTGCAGTTTCTAATACGTCTGCACTGCCTGATTTACTCGTGATGGAACGGTTACCGTGTTTAGCAACTTTACCGCCTGCGGCTGCAACAACAATTGCACTCGCAGTTGAAATATTGAAACTACCGGAAGAATCACCGCCCGTGCCACAGGTATCAACCAGATGATTTTTATCGACTTCAACTTTTGATGCCAACTCACGCATAACGTTTGCTGCCGCGGCAATTTCATCAATGGTTTCACCTTTCATCCGTAAGCCAACAAGAAAACCACCTATCTGCGCAGGCGTTGCTTCACCCGTCATTATCAAACGCATGGTGTCGTTCATTTCTTCGGCGCTTAAATCACGCTTTTCGGTAACAGCTTTAATGGCTTCTGGCATTGTCATCGACATAATAATTCTCTTAGGTATTTGCGATTACTTAGTAGTTAACAACTATTTTGAATGTAAAAAGTTTTTCAATAAATCATGACCGTGTTCTGTCAAAATTGATTCAGGATGAAATTGCACACCTTCAACATTCATGGTTTTATGACGCACACCCATAATCTCATCCATTTCACCGCTATCAGTTTCCGTCCAGGCGGTGACTTCCAGACAATCCGGCAAAGACTCTTTCTCAATAACTAATGAATGATAACGCGTTGCAGTATAGGGATTCGTTAAACCTGAAAATACGTGACTGTCTTTATGATGAATCAATGATGTTTTTCCGTGCATAATTTCTTTCGCATGAATAATTTTTCCACCAAAAACCTGACCAATACTTTGATGCCCCAGACAAACGCCTAAAATAGGAATCTCACCAGAAAATGTTTCAATCACCTGCATTGATATGCCCGCCTCGTCTGGCGTACAGGGCCCTGGAGAAACCATGATTCGTTCTGGCTTCAACGCCTTAATTTCATCTACGCTGATTTCATCATTACGATGCACCACGACATCCGCACCTAACTCACCCAGATATTGCACCAGGTTATAAGTAAACGAGTCGTAATTGTCGATCATTAACAGCATAGTCGTTTCGTCATTATATTAATTTTATTTATCCGCATAAGGTGCCGCCATTAACTCACCAACGAACACACCTTGTCCTGGCCAGGCAACACTTTTCCAGTAAGCCTCGATCAGAGACTCGCCATTAGTATAACGTTGTATGACAATGCCCGGGTTTGGAAATTTTTGAGTAAAAGCGCAAGGCTCTACCACTGTGCCATAGCTCGCTGTCGCGCCGGCATCCAACCAGCGTAATAGACTCATTTGCCTATGACCAAATAACTTCCCGCCACTAGACGTTAGATGATCGGCAATGGCACCAGGTAAATAGTGGTTAGTATCAATTTTTTTTACTTTTGCCAGACCAGTAAAATAAAACATGACATCTTTTTTATCTTCCAGCGCATCGCTACTAATCTGCTCTATCCTGATTTTATCGGATAATGATTTTTCGATAACATCGTATCGACGTGCGCGAACGTTTCGTGCTTTATTCGTCGTCCGCATTAAATACGCTGTTGCTTTTGGTCTGTTTGCAGACTGCATAGTACCATCTGAATAAACACCCCGATCAATCATGGCGTAAACCTGTTGCAAAGAACTGCCCGCCAACATCATTGATGGCCGAATGTTTAAATCCGCATAGGGCAAATCACTGTCTGAATTATAATAAGCACTTCGCTGCGTACGCTTACAACCTGTCGCACAAAACGATGCATCGAAACCAAATGCAAAAGCCGATGTTATCGACATACAAGCCACTCTGTACGGTTTGCTCCACGCCAGCGCATAATACTGCACTCCATCGGGTGTTTTTGCCTTCACTTGCTGGTAAATTTGATGAAACGCTTGTTCACCGATAATATTTTTATCCCCTGTTTTATCTGCTGCAATACTCACTTCGATGATATTTTGTTGCGGAATATTTCGTTTTATTCTGTAATACTCGGCAATTAATCGACTCTCTGCATCTTCTGTATTAACCACTATCGCCACTTGCTGCGGCATTACTTTTGCAAAAACATCGCCGGCAGTTATCAGCGACAATAATATAAATAACTTCAATACCCGTTTGATTTTTGTCATTCATTATCCGTTTGATTTTTTATCGATAGAATTGAGGCCCGCTTCTGCCAGTGATACGGCACGAAATATTGCACGTGCTTTATTCATAGTCTCCGCCCATTCGTTTTCTGGAATAGAATCATAAACAATGCCTGCGCCTGCCTGTATCGATAAATGTTTGTCTTTTATTACTGCGGTACGAATGGCAATGGCGGTATCCATATTCCCGTTCCACGATAAATAACCAACCGCACCTGAATAGATACCGCGTTTTACTGGCTCAAACTCATCAATAATTTCCATGGCTCGGATTTTTGGTGCGCCACTCACTGTGCCGGCAGGAAACGTCGCGCGTAATACATCCATCGCGCTCATGCCTTCTTTTAATTCACCGGTCACATTGGAAACGATATGCATAACATGCGAATAACGTTCAACCACCATTTTATCGGTTAGTTTTACTGTCGCTGTTTTACTAACGCGACCTGCATCATTTCGACCTAAGTCAATCAGCATTAAATGCTCGGCCAGCTCTTTAGGATCGGCTAGTAATTCTTTTTCTAACGCAATATCTTCGGCTTCATCTGCACCACGTGGACGTGTTCCAGCAATTGGCCTCACTGTTACTTCATCATCTTCCAGTCGCACTAAAATTTCAGGTGACGAACCTACAATATGATGATCGTCCAGGTCTAGATAATACATATAAGGTGATGGGTTTAAACTGCGCAATGCGCGATATAAATCGAGTGGCGGCGCGTTAAATGGAATCGTTAAGCGTTGCGATAAGACGACCTGCATAATATCGCCATCAACGATATATTGTTTGGCTTTTTTGACTGCGTCTTTATAACCTTCTTCGGTGAAGCCGGAAACAAAATCTTCCTCACTCACAGTTTGAGTTGTATGATTTATTTTTTCAGGTAACGGCTTATGCAAACCATCGGCAATTTGTTGTAGACGTTTTTCGCCTTTTTCTAATGCATCATCAACATCATCATTCAAATCAGCATGCACGATAATAAATAATTTACCCGCTAAATTATCAAACACCACCACTTCTTCTGAAACCATTAAAAGAATGTCAGGCGTTTCCAGTGGGTCAGGTTTATTATTTTTTGCCAGACGCTTTTCAATATAACCAATCGTTTCATAACCGAAGTAACCGACCAGACCACCAGTGAAACGAGGCAGGTTTTCACCCTCAAAAACGGATTCTGAAATTTTGAAGCTTGCCTGATAATCATTTATCCACTGTAGTGGATCATCAACTGTCTGCTGCGACATCAATGTATCATTTTCATACTGACTAATTTCATACCCTGAAATTTTGATGACTTTTTTACAGGGCAAGCCGATCATTGAATAACGCCCCCATTTTTCGCCACCCTGTACGGACTCGAACAGATAACTGTAGGGTGCATTAGCCAGTTTCAGGTAGGTACTTAACGGTGTATCTAAATCAGCAAGTACTTCACGCACTAATGGCACACGATTGAAACCTTGCTGCTTTAGTTCAGATAGCTTGTTTTTTATGTGATTAAATTTTGAGGATGTTTCAGCGGACATTGTTTTTTCCAGACATTAAAGTAAGACGACACAGCCTTTACACAAAGGCATTACGATTAGAGCAAGCATTGCGCTTTACCATCGCCAGTGTTGATTCG
>CAZCOZ010000030.1:0-1925 GCA_964500555.1 uncultured Thiotrichaceae bacterium
TAAACGTTGAAAAAGTTTCCTTAAAAAGAACGCAAAACAGCCCTTAAATTGCTCAGTGAGTCATGTAAACTACGGCGCTTATTAAAGATAAAAAGTAAGTAAATTTTCCTTCAATTTAGTGAATAAGTAGAAATAAATAATGCGATTAAGCAAGATTAAGCTCGCTGGTTTCAAGTCCTTCGTCGATCCGACAACCATTAATTTCCCAAAAAACCTGACCGGTATTGTCGGGCCTAACGGCTGTGGTAAATCCAATGTTATTGACGCCGTTCGTTGGGTAATGGGGGAATCTTCAGCCAAGCATTTACGTGGCGCGTCAATGGATGATGTTATCTTTAATGGTTCGTCTGCGAGAAAACCGATTGATACCGCAGCGGTAGAATTAATTTTTGATAACAGCGAAGGCAAGTTGGGCGGGCAGTATGCCAGCTATACTGAAATTTCGGTGAAGCGCCAGGTTAGTCGTGATGGTGCGTCTAAATATAGTTTAAATGGTACGCGTTGTCGCCGCCGTGATGTGGCCGACCTTTTCCTTGGTACCGGTCTTGGCCCTAGAAGTTATGCGATTATCGAGCAGGGCATGATTTCACGTTTGATCGAAGCCAAACCGGAAGAGTTGCGTAGTTTTCTGGAAGAAGCTGCGGGTATCTCTAAATATAAAGAGCGTCGCCGTGAAACTGAAACACGTATTCGTCATACTCGCGAAAATCTTGAACGTCTTTCAGATTTACGCGAAGAAATTGATAAGCAACTTACACGCCTGCAACGCCAAAGTCGAAGTGCTGAACGCTATAAGGAATTGAAGCAGGATGAACGCGAATTTAAAGCGGAGCATTTAACTTTATACTGGCGTGAGTTAAAGGCGGATCTTGATCGTCGTGACAAAGAAATTCAGAGTACGGAAACAACGCTGGAGCAGGTGATTGCCGATCAACGTTCAACAGAATCGAAGATAGAAGCGCATCGTGAAAATAATACGGAGTCGAATGAAATCTTAAATAAGGTTCAGGCCGAATATTATCGTCTGGGTGCGGATATTTCAGCGAAAGAACAAAACATAAAACATCAGCAGGATTTGCAGCAACGTCAGCAGCTTGATCTTGAGCAGCTTATTACTGCTCTGGCGAATGCTACGCAGGCGATTATTTCAGATAAGCAAACCATTGATGAAATTCAGCAGAATCTTAGCAGTGAAGAACCTCAGCTGGGTGAGTTGAAAGAGCAGGAAGCGGAAAGCAATACTTTGTTTCAACAGGCTGAACAGGCAATGCACAACTGGCAGCAAGGTTGGGATGAAATTAATCAGCGTTATTCTGTGGAAAGTCAGAAGGCACAAGTTGAACGTTCGCGTATGGAGCAGTTAGAACGTCAGGTCGTGCAGCAAAAACAACGTCTGGAAAAAATTGAAGTTGAAAAGCAGGGACTGCGTGGTGAAAATTTAGCAGAGCAAATCAGTGATCTGAAAACCTTGCTTGGTAAATCGTCAGAAGAAAAAGCGGAACACGAACAAACCTTAAGCGATGCGATTTCAACCATAAAAACGACACGTGAAAAAATACAATCGGTGGAGCAGCAATCGGCGGATGTGCGACGCAGTATTCATCAGTCTCAGGGTAGTTTGTCGTCGATGGAAGCATTGCAGGAAGCGGCATTGGGTAAAACCGATAAAGCGGCGCAGCAGTGGCTGGAAAAAAGTGGTATTGCTAAAAACACCCGTTTTGCAGAACAGTTAGAGGTGAAGCAGGGCTGGGAACTTGCGGTTGAAACGGTGCTTGGCGATACCCTGGAAGCGATTTGTGTGGATGACATCGATCAGTATTCCTCGGCTTTAAATGCGCTGGAAAACAGCAATGTATTGTTGCTGGAAAAAAATTCTAACAATAATGCGGCAGGTGCTTCATCGAATATATCATCAGGCATGTCAT
>CAZCOZ010000030.1:2025-20885 GCA_964500555.1 uncultured Thiotrichaceae bacterium
TCATCAGGCATGTCATTAGGCATGTTATTGAAGAAGGTTTCATCGTCGATTGCGTTAGATCAATTTTTGCATGGCGTTCGTTGTGTTGATAGTTTAGACGACGCTTTGCGAATGCGGCATTCACTTGCGCACGACGAAAGTGTTATTACCAAAGACGGTATTTGGTTGGGTGCAAGTTGGTTGCGAATAAGTCGTGATACGGATGCGAGTACCGGTGTGCTTGCGCGAGAAAATAGTATTCGCGAATTACAGCAGCAGTTAACGGAATCTGAAACTAAAGCAGAAAAGATAAATGCTGAACTTACTGAGTTGCGAGATGCGCTACATAAAAACGAGCAGCAACGTGAAGAGAATCAGGTTTCATTAAATACGATACATACCCGCTTAAATGAAATTAATGCACAGATTACGGCGCGTGAATCACGCCATGAACATCTGACGAATCGTGGTAAAGATCTTGATGCCGAGCTGGAAGAAACGCAGCAGGTAATCAGCAGAGATGAAGCTGATATTGAAACGGCAACTAAAAACCGTAATGCGGCACTTGAAAGTGCTGAAACCATGGAAGCTGATCGGAAAACACTACAGGGGCAACGCGAAACCTTACAGAAAGAATTACAGCAACATCGTAGTAACTTGCAACAACATCGTGAACAGGCGCATCAGTTAGCCATTCGGGTTGAGGGTTCTAAAACAAGGCTAAGTAGTTTGTTGCATAATATTCAACGTATGGATGAAACGCAGCATGCACAAATGCAACGCAAGGATGAACTTGTTGGTTTGCTTTCTCAATCGAGTGAACCGACGAACCAATTAGAGCAGGAACTAAAAGCTCTATTGGGTGAACGTTTAAAAACAGAAGAAAGTTTAGCGGAAGCAAGACGTAAAGTTGAAGCGGTTACGCATGAACTTAGACAATTAGAACAGCAGCGCGGTGAGTTTGAACAAAAATCGCAAAATATTCGGAGCCAGCTGGAAAAATTCCGTCTCGATAGTCAGGAAACGCGTGTTCGTAGTAAAACGGCTTTAGAGCAACTTGAAGAAACAGGTTTTGAACTGGAAGCTGTGCTTGAAACATTGAGCCAACATGAAACAGAAAACAATCCTGCAAGCAGTAAACAATGGCAGGAAAAGTTGACGGAAGTGGCTGCTAAAATTAGTCGCCTTGGGCCAATCAATCTTGCCGCGATTGATGAATACAAAGAGCAGTTACAACGTAAAGAATATCTTGATGAACAGGATAGAGATGTCACTGCAGCGCTGGAAATTCTAGAACAGGCGATTGCAAAAATTGATAAAGAAACACGGGGTCGTTTTAAAGATACCTTCGATCACGTTAATAGTCGTATTAAAGAAATGTTTCCACGTTTGTTTGGCGGCGGAATAGCTTACCTTGAAATGACGGGTGATGACCTATTGAGTACGGGTGTTACTATTATGGCGAGACCGCCGGGTAAACGTATTTCAAATATTCACTTAATGTCGGGTGGTGAAAAAGCGTTAACTGCCGTGGCTTTAGTGTTTGCGATATTCGAGCTTAATCCTGCACCTTTCTGTATGCTCGATGAGGTTGATGCACCGCTAGATGAAGCAAACGTGGGTCGTTTTTGTCAGCTGGTTAAAGACATGTCCAGGAATGTACAATTTATTTTCATTACTCATAATAAAACCACCATGGAAATTTCAGAAAATCTTAGTGGCGTAACGATGCGCGAATCAGGTGTATCTCGTCTTGTTTCGGTCGATGTAGCAGAAGCGGCGACAATGGCAGGTGTAGGAGCGTAACTCAGTGGAATCACTACGTTGGATTTTGATAGCAGCAGGTATTGTTTTCATAGTGGCTATTTACATGCTAGGGAAGAATCGTCGTCAACGTGATTTGTTCTCATCAGATGAATTTGTGTCGGAGATGGATAAGGACACAGGCGAGGATCTTGATATGGGACTACCTGAATTTTCCGCACGTAATCTTGATGATGTCGATGAAGGTGTTGGTGCAGTAAGAGTTATTAGTGGTGACCCTTATGATGAAACGGAAGAAACACCTTCACTAAACGCTTCTGACGATTCGTTCAATGATGCGCATAATAATGAAGAAGGTCTAGCCGAGACGAATAAGGCATCGACAGGTCAAAAAACAAATAACCAACCGAATGACATTATTGTTATTTATATCTTGCCAAAAGGTGATGCTCTTTTGGAAGGTTCTCAAATTAATAGTACTGCACAGGCATTAGGTTTGAATTTTGGTGAAATGAATATCTTCCATTATTCAAGTGATGGTAGAAATATTTTCAGTTTGGCTAATATGCTGGAGCCTGGTTCGTTTGATTCAGAAACGATTCATGTTTTAAAAACCACTGGCTTAACACTCTTTATGCAAATCAAAAGGGATGGTGCCATGGACGACTCTATGAATGACCTAAGCGAAATGTTACAGCGTGGTTATCAGATAGCAGGTTTATTAGAAGCACGGTTGTGCAACCATAAACGCGAACCTCTGACCGAGCAGGATGCTGAAAACTATCGTACTCAAGTACGAGAATTCACTGCTTAATTAACAATAGCCAATGAACAAGTAGCCAGCGAATAAGTAACACGTTGTCGGTTTCATTGTTACGAATATCTTTTTTACTGATGTCCTTTCTTTTCAGGTTTTTTTAAATGTCTGCAAATAAAAAAACAGTGAATGAATTGCGTAAGCAGCTTCGCTATCACGCCAACCAATATTATATATTAGATGACCCCGAGATCCCGGATGCCGAATATGATCGTCTATATCAATCTCTTGTTGCTTTAGAAGAAAAAAATCCAACCTTAGTTACAGCCGATTCGCCCACGCAGCGAGTTGGTTCTAAACCGCTTTCTGCCTTTGAACAAATACAGCATCAAATGCCAATGTTGTCGTTAGACAATGTTTTCAATGAAGATGATTTGCAGGCGTTTTATCAGCGTTTGCAGGATCGTCTGAAAACCACCGATGAAATAGCGCTTACCGCTGAACCAAAACTGGATGGTTTAGCTATTAGTATACGTTATGAAAAAGGTGAGCTGATTTATGCCGCAACCCGAGGTGATGGCAGTACTGGCGAAAATGTCACGCAGAATATCAGGACGATGAAGTCAGTGCCGCTGCGTTTGTTGGGTGATGAATTTCCAGCAGTACTGGAAGTGCGCGGTGAAGTGTTTATGCCTAAGGCTGGTTTTACAAAATTAAACCAACGTGCCAGAGAAAACGAAGAAAAAGAATTTGCCAATCCACGTAATGCGGCGGCGGGTAGTTTACGGCAGCTTGATCCGGCAATTACTGCAACACGTCCATTAAGTTTATATTGTTACTCAGTGGGGGTGGTTGAGGGTGGTGCGTTAGCCGATAACCATATGGCGATTTTGCAACAACTGCAAAAATTTGGCTTGCCGATTTGTAATGAAATTAAATCTATCAACGGAGTAAATGAATGTCTGGCGTATTACAGCAATATTCTACAACGTCGAGATACATTGCCGTACGACATTGACGGTATTGTTTATAAAGTGAATGACATTGGTTTGCAAAATAGATTGGGGTTTGTTGCGCGTGCACCACGTTGGGCGATTGCCCATAAGTTTCCTGCGCAGGAAGAAATAAGCAAAGTTATTGAAATTGATTTTCAGGTTGGACGCACGGGAGCAATTACACCTGTTGCACGATTAGAGCCAGTGTTTGTTGGCGGCGTGACGGTGAGTAATGCTACTTTGCATAATATGGATGAAATTCGTCGTAAAGATGTGCGTCCAGGTGATCAGGTAATTGTTCGTCGGGCGGGGGATGTGATTCCTGAAATTGTGCGAGTGGTACCCGGTTCGCGAAAAAAATCGTTACCTAAAATACAAATGCTAACGAAATGCCCCGTATGTGAATCCGCTATTGAGCAACTTGAAGGCGAAGCTATTGCGCGCTGTACGGGCGGTTTATTCTGTCGTGCGCAACGTGCAGAAGCGATAAAACATTTTGCTTCACGCAAAGCGATGGATATTGATGGACTTGGTGACAAGTTAGTTGAACAATTAGTCGAGCAGGATTTAATTGCAACGCCAGCGGATCTTTATACTTTGTCGAGCGACGTTCTGGCTGGGCTCGATCGAATGGCAGAAAAATCAGCAACGAATTTAGTGGCAGCGTTAACCGCCAGTAAGCAGCCGATGTTGTCGCGATTTATCTATGCACTGGGTATTCGGGAAGTCGGTGAGACCACGGCGATGAATCTTGCTAATGAATTTAAAACACTCTCCGCAATTGAGAAAGCTGATTATGACGCGTTACTCGAAGTGCAGGATATCGGTCCGATTGTGGCGCAGCATATCGTGACTTTTTTTCAGCAGCGGCACAATATTGAGGTAATAGAACAACTATTAGCTTCAGGTATTGAAATCCAGTTGGTGGAAAATAAATTATCAAAGCAGCAACAAGATGGTGAATTTTTCGAAAAAACAGTTGTGATTACAGGAACCTTGCCTGGTTTGTCTCGTGATGAAGCAAAACAAAAATTACTTTCGGTTGGTGCGAAAGTAACAGTTAGTGTGTCAGCTAAAACGGATTATTTATTGGCAGGGGATAAAGCAGGATCAAAATTAGCTAAAGCAGAAAAACTCGGTGTTCAGGTGATTGATGAAGCGACTTTTTTAGAGATGCTAAAAGCGGTTTGAATTTATATGCTAAAACCTTCGTGGACGATTTTTTTATACATGCTTCTTTGTATTCAATGAATGCTGGCTAAACGGGTGTTGATTTAAATAGTTCTTCAGACCGGGGAAATTTCTTGTACCGTAATTTTCTGGTGCTCCGCGTTTAATTAAACTGAAGTCGTTTTTATCCAGTACTTTTTTCAAAAAAACCTGATTTCTGCCAAGCTCATTTATATAAACACGTTCGCCATCAAAATGCGCTTTCTCATAGAGGTAGGCTTTTTTTAATACATTGTTAAGTCTATTTTCTATATCGTTAGCAAAGAAGGAGGGTGTTTTTCTAAGTAGGTCTTCCCCAGAATGATAGAGAATTATTTCGTTGCCCTGAGTATTCACTTCAACGGTTAGTCCGCCTAAAACAAACTCTGGGTAAAGTCGGTCACGGCATTTTTCCAGATAACAACGATCGGCCATTTGTGAAATGATATCGGCAGTACCTAATAAATAACCAAGCATTTGCCATTGTTTATCGGGTAATGCAATTGCTTCAGGCGAAACTTCATAACCGGTGTAATGTACTAGCCTGGCAGAAAGTTGCGCGTACTCACCAAAGTTAATTTTGTGGAGATAACGTTTGAGAAAGTCAGCGCTGCGTGACACATGTATTTGTGCATATTCAGCGCCATTAAAATGTTCGTGATCAGACTTTTGTCTGATATAACCTGAGTCGTGATATAGCGCAGTGATAATTGCAATAACGGCGCGTGTTGCACCAATGCGTTCATCTTTAGCTGTGCTGCGTTCGTGACCGCTGATCAATCGTGCCAACGCCAGCGTCATATCCAAAGTGTGTTGTTTATCGTGATAGAGCGTATCGCAAGGAAGGTAATTTGGGTAATCACCTTCAAATAGACGTTCGAAATCGTCAAATGCCTGTGTTAATGAAGATCGATTAAATTGCCTGAATGTATTACAAAATATTACAAAAACAGCGTCGCGGACGTTGTCGGCATGCGTAAGTTGAACGCTATCAGTGATGTCAAAATCAGATCTCCTTTCTCTCATTGTCGCCATCTCACGGAATTGTTATCGGTAATATATTTATAGTCGATATTGCCCTGTTTGCACAAGAGAAAATGTTGGGATTTGTGATTGTGTTCAAGATTTTTTATTTGTGTGAAATCTGGCTGAATGGTGATGGGTTATGGCTACAGGTTTAGATTTTACGGTAATTATAAATATTTCAATGGCTTGAGGTTGATAGTTAATTTATTTTGTTGTGTGTGTGTAACTGCCATCCCAATCTTTTTCTGGTGGATTTATACGGAACTGTGTGATGCGATCAAGATAAACCTGGTAGATTCCTCTCTCAGGCTCATTTTGCTTAAGAGCAAGTAACTCGCGTTCAGCGGTATCCCAGTCCTGTTTGCGATAAGACTTTATACTCAGGTGAAATTGTTGAAGCAATTTTTTTTCTGATTCGCTAATAGTTTCTGATAGTCCTAGTGGTTGATAAATAGTGACGGCTTTATTTTTACCTTTAACGCGAACACGATCGAGCTCACGGTATTCATATTCGGGTGCAGCGTGTTTTGTGTATTCACTGGTAATGACATCGACGTGGTAAATTTTAGCCAGACCTTCAAGGCGAGCACCAAGATTAACTGCGTCACCTAAAACGGTGTAATCAACACGAAACTCTGAGCCTTTATTGCCCACATTCATTTTTCCTGTATTGACACCAATACCAATATAAATTTCAGGCCATTGTTTTTCTGTAAACTCTTTGCGTAATACTTTCATTTGTTCAACGATGGACAAGGCTGCGTCTAATGCATGTTTTGCGTGTTGCTTGTCTTCGAGTGGTGCGCCCCAAAAAGCCATCACAGCATCACCCATGTACTTATCGATAGTGCCTCGGTGTTTATGAATAATTTGGGTGATAGGTGTTAGAAATGCGTTGACGTAGTGTGTAAGTTCCTTTGCTTCAAAATTTTCTGAAATGCTGGTGAAACCACGAATATCAGTAAACAGTACTGACATGTGTCGTATTTCGCCATCAAGATTAATTTTTCCCGTTTGCTTACTCATCGCTAAAACCAGAGTGGGAGGAACATACTGGCCGAAAAGGTGCGTTAATTTTCGTTTGGCGCGTGATTCAACAAAAAATCCATAGGTCATTTGCAAAGTAAATAACAGGATGACCAGTAGAATAGATGCTGCGACAGGTAGTACGAGTTGTTCGGCAGTCCAGGCGTATAAGTTTGTTGTAATTAATAAAACAATACTGCTTAGTATAACGAGGCTGGAGGTTAAGGCAGAAAGTGCTGGTAAGGTAAAAGTAAGGATTAACCCTAAGAGCAATATGATAAGAAACTCTGCACCCTGAGTATATCCCGGTGCATGCAGTATACGGTTATCAAGTATGCCCTGAACAATATTCGCCTGAATTTCGACACCGGGGTAGGCTGGATCTAAAGGGGTAGATCGTAAATCAAGTAAGCCAGGCGCAGAACTGCCAAACACTATTATTTTATTTTTTAGTTTGCTGATCTCGACAGTTTTGTTCAATACATCCGTCGCTGAAATGTAATCAAAACTATGTTGTCGCCCAATATACGGAATTAAAACACTAGAGAGGTGGTCGACTGGAATATTGTGCTCACCGATATTTACCCACTCAAGCAAGACATCATTAGCGTCGTTGTCTGCTTCAACAAGCATCTTTAATTCTGTCGAATTTGTTGCTACTCTGGTTAGTGCTAATGCTAATGACTGGTGGAGCTCGTTCTTATAGGTTTGTAATAAAGGCATGCGACGAAAGACGCCGTCATCATCGATAAGCGCATTATCAAAAAAACCAGCACTATAAGCCTGTGTTTGTAGGCTGGCTAAATTGGCGGTAAAACCATTTGTTTTATTAAGTGATAAATTTTCTAAAGTGCTTTTGTCTAAGCGGCTAACGGCTGGCGGCAGTAGACCTTTTTTTGTACTCGTATCCATCACGAAACCCAGCACGGTTTTTCTGTTTTTCAGCGATTCAGCAAAGAGCTGGTCATGCTGTAATGCGGGAATAGCTTTATTGTATTGCGTAATAAATTCAGAATTTTGTTTCAAAGAGCCCTGTGCCATTTTCTCAAGTAACTTAGTGCCTTCATCAATGTCCTGTTCGGCGAAAACAATGTCGTAACCTATGGCCCTGATTGTGTAGTGATCAAATAAGGTATCATTTATTTTTGCCAGGATGTTACGGTTCCATGGCCATTGGCCGATAGCCGCTAGACTTTTTTCATCAATATCAACAATGATAACCTGTTTGTCGACATGTTCAGGTAATGTCATTTTCAAACGTGCATCGTAGGCCTGGTTTTCAAGATTAGTTAATAGTGGAATGTGAATAACATTACTGACATGAAGCAAGAAAAATGCAGTCAGGATTAAACTTAGCGCGTAGCGAATGAAACGTTGTATAGTCACGTTATGTAGTTAAGTTGAGTCGTCAAGTTATGTGGTCAAGTGGGCCTGAATTATTTTGTATCGTATTATCTATATAATATGCGGCCTATTATTATTGTTATGTAAGAAAATAGCAAAAGATTCGATGAAGCTATTAATACGATATTCGTACGGACCTGGATATGTATTTTTTGTACAATTAATAGAAAAGTTTATAGTGAATCAAGCAAACAATTTGGAGCAGTGGATTACAGTGAAAAAAATATTGTTAGGTGTAAATATCGATCATGTTGCAACTATAAGGCAAGCTAGAGGCACACGTTATCCAGATCCTGTTCACGCTGCGTTACAGGTTGAGGAAGCCGGTGCGGATAGCATTACCTTGCATTTGCGTGAAGATCGTCGCCATATCCAGGATAGAGATGTTTATGCCCTAAAAGAACGGATGCTGACGAGAATGAATCTTGAAATGGCAGTGACCGATGAAATGGTTACAATTGCCTGCGATGTAAAGCCCGATGATTGTTGTCTTGTGCCGGAAAAAAGAGAAGAGTTAACAACAGAAGGTGGGCTTGATGTTATTCGTTACGAAGTAGAAATAGCACAAGCATGTGAAAAATTGGCGGATGCAAATATAAAAGTGTCGCTGTTTATCGATGCGGATCTAAAACAAATCGATGCAGCTAAACGAGTCGGTGCGCCGGTCATTGAAATACATACGGGTCATTATGCCGACGCTGAAAATAGAACAAAGCAGTCCAAATTGTTAAATGAAATTGTGCTTGCATGTGAGCACGCAGATGATATTGGCTTACAGGTTAATGCAGGTCATGGTTTAAACCGGCAGAACATTGATGAAATTGCCAGAATAACAACGGTGCAGGAATTAAATATAGGGCATGCACTTATTGCAGATAGTATTTTTATGGGGCTGGAAAATGCCGTGATTGAATATAAGCGGCTAATGCATGAGGCTAGACTTTAAGAAGCTCGATTTTAAGAAGCCGATTTCAAAAAAACCATGTTAAGAAAACAGGGAAGAAAACAGGTTTTAACTCGTCCTGGCCGGAGGTTTCTTTTTTTGACAAAACTTTAGGTGAAATATGCGTTAAGAATTGACTTAAAGTCGTCATTTCCTCACTTGCTCAAACCGGTGTTTTATCCTTAATAAATGTAACAGAAGTTTTAATGACTTCAGGATCACGTAAAATACGTCGGTGACCGAGACCTGATGTTTTAATAAATTTTGCATTGTCCCAGGCTTTTGCAATAGCTTCACCTTCTTGCCAGGGTATATCGTTATCGTTGCTATCGTGTACAACTAAACCTGGAATGGTAGCGTCTTTGATTGAATTCACCATGGATATTTCTTCCCAAATATTTTTACCGTATTTTTTTTCTGCCAGCGCTACGACTATTTGGGTTACTTTTTTCGGTATGTGTAAAGCCTCAGTAAATTTTTCTACCAGACCTATCATCGTCGCCGGTGGTGAAATGCTAACAATGCGGTTGGTTATAAACCCGCGTTGCATAGCAGTAGCAATACATGGCCCACCAAAAGAATGTGTGATAACGGCATCGATGTCACCAAAATATTTTTGTAATTCGACGATGATATTAGCCACCTCATAAATATTGGTTTGTTTTCCTGAGCTTTTTCCATGTGCGGGAGCATCAAAACTAAGAACCCGATAACCGGCACTAATTAAAGGTTGCACGAAGGGGCCGAGTTGCGTACCACGACCACTCCAGCCATGTATCAATAATACCAGAGGCAAACTTGTGTCTTTTCCCCCCCAGCTAAAAGTGACAATTTCATTATCATTAATTTGATGCGTTTTAACTTCTGCTGACTCTAACGCTTGTTTTTCTCTGGCGGGTGTTTTGAACCGTGTAGGCGTGAACCAGAGTTTGTATGCGATGCCTCCTGCGGTGTTGGGTAGTATTCGGCCCCCGAGTCGAAATCCAAGTCGCATCAGCTTCAATATCATTGGTGCAGGCAATTGGTTTATATTGGCAGTGGCATCCCTCCCTGTACTATCCTGCGAAGCATTTGTGCCATTACTGATATTTTTCATGATCTTCGTTTTCCTGCTTTCGACATACCATTACAATAAGTTTCAATATGAAACTGTTGAATGTCACTTAATCATATTTAGTTGCAATTTGCAACTATTGATTTTATAGTCTGCTGTATGAAGAACACGAAAACAACATTAAATTGTTCCGTCGCGGACGCACTTGGCTTAATCGGAGAAGGTTGGACCATTTTGATTATACGCGAAGCATTTTTTGGTAGTCGCCGATTCGAAGATTTTCAAAAGCATTTAGGCATAGCGCGAAATATTCTCACCATACGATTACAGAAATTAGTTGAAGGCGGCATTTTAGAGCGCAAACCGATTAAAGAGGGAGCTAAACGTCACGAATATAAGTTGACGCAGATGGGGCGTGATCTTTATCCTGTGTTAATTACACTAACACAGTGGGGTGACCGTTGGTTGTGTACCGAAAATGGTGCGCCAGTTAAATTTGTAGAACGTGACACTGGAAAAGAAATTGCCAAAGTAACGATTCAAAATAAGAACGGAAAAGAAATTAAAGCGCGTGATTTAGTTTTGATTCCTGGTCCCGGTGCAACGGATGAAACCAGGAAACGCCTCAAGATTATGAAGAATGTTGTGGAAGAGTTAATGAAAAAAAATAGTTAATTTAATTTCGTCATTATTTACTAACTTATATTTACACTAAAGGAGAAAAAATCATGTCGCAAATTAAAGTTGAAGGAAGTTGCTTATGTGGATCGGTTGCCTATAAAGTTGTCGGCGAAACGAAACGATTTACTCATTGCCATTGTCAGCGTTGTCGTAAAGCAACCGGCACAGGTCATGCAACAAATTTAGTGCTCTCACCACAAACAGGTATTACCTGGTTAAAAGGAGAGGAGCTTTTAGGGAAGTACAAAGTGCCAGAAGCAGAAAGATTTTATAACTGCTTCTGTAAAACTTGCGGCGGTCCAATGCCACGTGTTGTACCTGAGCTAGATGCGGTGTTAATTCCAGCGGGATCACTCGATACACCCGTGTCAATTACACCGCAAAGTCGAATATTTAATGATTCACGTGTCGACTGGTCCTGCAGTGATGACTTGCCCGTGTATGCTGAATATCCGCCTCAGGCATAGCGTAATTATCGTGATTATAAAACGAGTTACCAGAACTCAAGTCCGACACCGACATATTCATCACGAATATGATAGCTGGAAATGTCTTTGCCATAGCCATTAAAATAAGAAACGCGTAAAGGCAGGCTGTCAAATAGACGATAGGTGAGCTGTATTTCGACGCTGAGATTTTTTAATGCATCAATATTGGAAGTGCCGACGCGCAGGTTGATACCGTAGTGCAACCATCTATTTGCATAATTGTTCATTATAAAACTAAGGCCGTTGAAGTCGGTTATATCGGCCTGCTTTGTACCACCGAAAATTCGAATATCATCTTCGCGACCATTAATTAAACCAAAACCCTGACAGTCACAATATAATTGTGTGCGTAAATAATAGGTCACATCGCCATCAAAAAATAACGGTGTCCGTTGTTTGAATTTAAAATTAACAGCGAGATAATCCCAGCCACGGCTAACAAAATCTGCTGCATTTTCTGTTATCAAAAAAGTTTCATGGTCAGTGATTTGCTGTCCATTGGATTCATGAAATAGTCCGATCGTTATTTTTTGTAAACTTTGCTTACTTGCATTAGGACGTTCGTTTGTTATAAAAAAACCGGGGTTTTGTGTACGAGAAATAATCGGAGCAGAATCACGGGGTGGTTCGTCTGAAAGAACAAAAAAGTCGTATTTTCCTGTGTATGAAAAATAAAACTGATTTGTTCCATCAAGAATTTTCCCTACATCACCGCGTATCCTGAAAGGATTAAGCAATGGATACTTAACTGAAATTTTAAATTCAATATGGTCTTCATCATCAAACGCGTACATAAAATAGGACGGCTCGTAGCCACTGAGGGCTCTGCCGGGTATGTAGCTTTCTGCGATACTGTTATGGGGTGCTACCATGCAGACAGTAAGCGCAAAAATTTTGAATAAAAAATGCATGCTTTCGTAAAACTGATTTTTCTGTTCAGTTATTATAGAAATAGATTCTAAACAGAAAAGTGCTTCAGTTTAGGGGAAAATATTATTTAGTATAAGGATTATCAATAGGCGCAACAGTGGGTTTTCCTGCTTCTTTCCAGGCAATCATGCCGCCGAGGATATTGATCACGGAAGAAAACCCCATTTTCTGCAGAACATCGGTTGCTAATGCTGCACGTCCACCCGTTGCGCAAAGTACTAACCATTTTTTATCACGTTGGTCACGCAATTCAGGATTAGCTTTTGGGTATTCTAAATCCGCTGCTGGTTCTAATACGCCTCTTGGTACGTTAATGGAATCTTCAATAGCAATGCTATTGTGTTCAGCAGGTTCACGGACATCAAGCACTTTGTAACCTTCAGCTATCAGTTTTTCTGCGGTATCAACATCGACTTCATTAATGCGTGTTTTTGCATCAGCGACAAAATCTTTCAAACTCATATTGGACATAACACTTACCTCTTAAAAATATCGCTTAAGTATATCAGAGGTTTAGTTTGTAGCCGATTTTATTAGGTTCTACTTAGGTATTTATACTTTTGTTTATAATGAGAGCTGTCGATACCGCTATTGATATCAATCATAAATGTCCAACTTTTACCATTATCAAGGTTTCTTCTTCAACGTAAGGGAAGTGTTTGCTCATTGGTGGGCTGCGTAGCCAGCTACCTTTTGGGTATTCGCCATATTCATCAATAAATTTTCCTTTAAGGACAATAACTTCTTCACCACCAAAGTGCGTGTGTTTTTGAAAAACTTCATTTTTAGGCCAATGAACTAGCGCAGTGCTTTCCGTGTTGTGTGCATGTAACGAGACCACTTTTAAATTACCAATACCCGCACGCCATTGTTGATCTTCTGGTCTTAGGACTAGCTGTTTGCTATCGTCTTTTTGGAACTGCTCAAGTTTAACAAAAAGAGTACAACCCTCTTTGGTAAAGGGTTTGTGAAACGAACCGGGTGGGTTTCGTATATAAGTGCCAGCAGGGTAGTCACCGTTTTCATCCGAAAATACACCATCAAGAACGTAGACTTCTTCACCTTGAGGGTGTTGATGTGCAGGGAAATAACTATTTGGTTCGAACTTAACAAAACTGCTGGTATGACCTGATTCTTCTGCCTCGCGTTCAAGATGAATTCTCGAAACACCATCAGAAGGACTTTTTACCCAATCACTAGCTGATGGTAAATGAATCGCCACTTTTGAAAAATCCATATTTAACATATAGTCAAAATTCATCGTTTTCTCTTTAATCTATGCATGAATTTATTTTTGTTAGTTGATTGCTGCGTATAAACATACACTACCTATGAATAAAAAGACAAGCCATGACAAGTGCCGGCCACGCGAGGCAATCAGAGCAATTGTGCCGGTTGTTAAAAAAGTAACCGCCAGCACGAGGGATAGATTGTGAAAAGTAAATGATTGTCTCGCAAGCAAAACTAAAATAGCCGCAAACCCCCACCACGCGATAGTGGTGATATGCCAGGCAAACCGCAGTGTCAGTACAGTAAACTCAGTGCCACCAAAGAGCTTTGGTAAATTATCACGACGAAACAGGCGCATAAGTATGTAACGTTCGCCTAATACAGAATGCACGACACCAATTGCAAAAGAAAAAAAGGCTGAAAGGTAAAGAAATGTAGCCATGGTATGTCCACTCATAGTTATTGCTCACATAGTCTGTTCATCTTTAAAGTGTTTGCATCGTTATGTCATTTTACCTTTAACAAATTTAGCCATAACTAAACCCGCGAGAAACCATGCAATTACTGAATCTACTTTGTGACATCCATGAATCCAGAATAGGCTACACCCGAAAGTAATGCCATTTCACGATGCCATGTTGCTAAATCGTTTTTATTCAACTTGCTTAGATCATTATGCCCACATGCACGAGCCATTACCTGCATCAGTTCTACGGACGCATTGAAAAAATTATCTAACTGCTTTGCTGATTTTTCAATATTCAACTTTTGACGTAAGTCTTCTTTTTGTGTGGCAATTCCTGCCGGACAGTTATTTGTGTTACACATTCTTGCTGCTACACATCCAATCGCCTGCATCGCGCTATTTGAAATTGCAACGCCGTCTGCGCCCAGAGCGATAGCTTTAACAAAATCGATCGGCACACGTAAACCACCGGTAATAATAAGCGTTACACGTCCACTTGCACCTTGCTTATCAAGATAACGACGCGCTCTAGCAAGTGCAGGAATAGTCGGCACACTAATATGGTCTCTGAACATTTCTGGGGCAGCACCCGTACCACCACCGCGGCCATCCAGTATGATGTAATCTGCACTGGCATCGAGTGCAAATTGAATATCTTTTTCGATATGGTTAGCGCTGAGTTTGAAACCAATTGGAATGCCACCTGTAATTTCTCTAACGTGGTTAGCGAAGTCTTTAAATTCTGAAACAGAGGCGAGATCCTTGAATGTAGGCGGTGAAATTGCTGGTTGGCCTTCAGGTATACGCCTAACCTGTGAAATTTTACCTTTGTTTTTATTTCCAGGCAGGTGACCACCAGTTCCTGTTTTTGCACCTTGTCCACCTTTGAAGTGGAAGGCTTGTACTTTGTGTAAGAGTTCTTCTTTGTAGCCAAAACCGGCACTGGCGTATTCATAAAAATATCGCGAGTTTGCTTCTTGCTCTTCAGGTAACATGCCACCTTCACCTGAACAAATGCCAGTGCCTGCAAGTTCTGCACCTTTAGCTAAGGAGATTTTAGCTTCTTCAGAAAGTGCGCCAAAACTCATGTCAGAAACAAACAATGGAATTTTTAATTTCAAAGGTTTTTTAGCTTCTGGCCCAATGATTAATTCTGTTCCAACACTTACATCTTCCATTAATGGTTTGCTTGCCATTTGCGCTGCCATTATTTGTAAGTCATCCCAATGTGGTAACAAGTGTCTTGGAACACCCATCGATGTCATTTGACCATGGTGACCAAGTTTAGATAATCCTTCACGGGCAAGTTGATGGATAAATTCTACAGTTGGTTCCTCTGAAGTTGATTTTGCCGTGGGCATATCAGAAGGCATGTCAGCTACGCCCGGCCCCTCTTTACCAATGTCGTCTTTACTGAATTGTTTATGCGTACCATCGCAGTAAGGTGTGTTACCCGTATGTTTACATGCGCACAAATACGCTTCATCGTCTTCATCAGATACAATGACTCTGGGCGTAAAGGATGTGCCGACATGTGAACCGTCGCAAAATGGTTGGCTTTTAGATCGACCACAGGTGCAGAAATGATATTCCTGACCTTTAATAAGAGTTACTTTAACGGGTTTGTTATCTGCAATTATCGGATTGCTCATGTTTTCTCCATCAAAATTTATAGCGTTTGTGTGAAAAACTTGTGGTCAAGTCTTATAGTTTGTTAGGAGTTAATATTTCTTAATTTTATTGCTTGCTCAGTATCCAGGTGATCGGCCACAATAAATAAATTCTGCCAGTAATCCTTACCATAGTTTTGTGTGTCTTCTTTTATGATAGTGTGTCCGGCATTGATTATTTTTCTTATTGCAACGCCTATGCTTGAAGTTAAAATATCTAGCTCATCAATTGTTCCAGAACGTTTCATTGCACCAAGCCAGTCAACCCAGTTCAACATGGATCGAACACATTTGATATGTTCAGCTGGAATTTTTTCCAATCTAGGATTGATGTGATTGACATTTAATTCATCTAAAACATCGTCCCAACTCGATTCCCATTTTTGGGTGAATGATTCAGATAGAGTGAGAATGATCTGAATATGTTGGGCTTTAATATTTTCTCTATTCGTTTTAATTGAATTTATTACACCTATTATTAGTGTTATTACACCAATTAGAATAGTGATTGATTCGGTTGTAATATTGAAAGTCATATTTTATTCTCTGTTCCTATTGTTAGGCTGAGGTAACTACAGAATCAGATTGGGTAAGCAATTCCATGCGAAGAAGCAGGGGTGGTGTTATCGCTAAACGTAGAGAAGGGACTAAGTGCTAATGTTACGCTTAATAATTTAACTAAATATTTCATATTCTTTGCCTCACATGGTTTGCTGATACTTCGTAGTGCGCGTATTATTCTAATACATTATTCAAAAAAATAATTTTTACTTTATCGCTGATTATTATGTATTTGTTCACAAAAACAACCAATGAAATCAGGTATTCTGCTGGTGTATATGTAAAACGAATGTTCGTTTTAGGGGCGTAACTATAAAACAACGGAGTTGGAAAATACTTCATTCTATTCTATAGTGTGTGCGCAATAAAAAATAATCACGAATAATAATCACTAAAAGGAGGAGAAATCCATGTTAGTACTTTTATGTAAGCTATGGCCTTATCTGGCCGGTGGTCTGATTGGGTGGTTGCTCTGCGGCTGGTTTGCACGACGACTCAAGTATGGCCAACCACCCGTTGAAAAAATCGTAGAAAAGACGGTGACTGTTGAGAAGGTTATTGATAATCCGGAACACTTGTCATTGATATCCAGTTTGCAATCAGACTTGCAATCAGATAATACTCAAATTGGTGATCTCAAAGCCAGAGTTACTGCTTTCGAAAGTGCAACGCCTGAAGTGGTAGAAAAGATTGTCGAAGTTGAAAAAATCGTCGAAAAAGAAGTAATTAAAAATGTTGATAATCCTCTACACCTGACGCAGATAAAATCACTGGAAGAAGAAATAGTAAATTGGAAACGTGGTCCTGCGATTGATATACCTGCCGCAAAATCTGCTGGCATAGCAATCAAGGCAGAAGATGATTTCACTGCGATTGAAGGTGTTGGTCCCAAAATCAGTGATTTGATTCACGCCGATGGTATTAAAACCTTTGCTGAACTTTCACGAGTAGAACCATCACGCTTACAGAAAATTCTTGATAAAGCCGGTGCTAATTTTCAAATGGCAAATCCTGGAACATGGCCTGATCAGGCAAACCTTGCCTGTAATAATCGCTGGCCTGCGCTGAAAGCACTTCAGGATATTCTTGATGGTGGTGTTTATCCTGATGCCAGTGCTTTTAGTAGTGGCGGGAAAGCGACTGATAACGCTGAACACATAGCTAGAATTAATGACTTAGAAAAACAGCTTACAGAAATGAGTCGAGGCCCTGCAATAGATATTACAATGGCAAAAGCAGCTGGTTTTAGTTACAAAGATCAGAGAAATAGTGCTCACGTTGACTTCACTGTCGTTGAAGGTATTGGTCCCAAGATTGATGAATTGATTCATGGCGCAGGTATTCATACGTATCGAGAACTTTCACTGACCGATCCAGCGAATATTCAGAAGATTCTGGATAATGCAGGGTCAAGTTTTACACTGGCAAAACCGGGTACCTGGCCAGCACAATCAGGACTTGCTTCAAACAACCAGTGGGAAGCATTAAAGGCATGGCAGGACATACTTGATGGAGGAGAGGAATAATCATGAGTTATCATAACGAAGTAATATCACCTAACTGGCCTGCATTTAGTCGGTTATGGAAAATCGTCGCGATTGTACTCTTTCTGTTGTTGCTGCTTCTCTGGTTTTTACAGGCCAGTCCATGGAGTAAAAACGGTGGTGTGTGTGCAGAAGAACCGGTTGAGCGAATTGTTGAAACTGTCGCTGCCGATACCTTAGCGCCGATCCTTAGACTCAACGATAACTCTATCGTACATGTTCCGTTTGGAGCGAGCTACAACGATGCCGGTGCAATGGCGATGGATAATCTCGACGGCGAAACGTCAGTCGTCGTCACAGGTGAAGTTGATTACAACACAGCGGGTGAATATGTGTTGACCTACACGGCAATAGATAAAGCAGGTAATAAATCATCTGCTACTCGAACGATTATTGTCGATGCAAAAGAGTCTGCCGCAATAGAATCAGCTGTCATAGAATCTGCGGTTGATCTACCAGCAGCAGCCATGCTCTATTTTGGAAATGCCAGCGCGGCATTACCAACAGATAGTTCATCAACTATTGCAGATGTGATTGCATACTTAGAAAGAAATAGAGGTTCAACAGCAGTAATTTCAGGGTTCCACTCTGCTACAGGCAATTATGAGTATAACCAGAAACTTTCAAAGCAACGCGCTGAATCAGTCAGTCAGTTGTTACAGAAAGAAGGTATAAATGTTGACCGCCTCATTCTGGAAAAACCGGTTGAAACTACGGGGTCGGGATCTGAAGCAGAAGCCAGACGTGTAGAAGTTAGCGTTAGATAAGAGTAGTAAGACAGAAGTACTGAGCGGGGTAGTCATTTGACTGCCCCATTTTTTTTATACATTTTATGCCGCTATCTCATGGTCAACATCCCATCCTGGAAACACCAAAACAGCTGGATGGCATTTTAAGGCTCTTGCGAGGATCTTGGCTCTTTCTACACCTATTTTAATTTTATCGTGTTCAATAGCAGAAAGAGTTGATTGCGGTATGCCAGTAATTGAGGATAATTCATTTTGGCTTAATTCTTGTAACTCACGAATTATGCGTACTGATTCACCAATAGAAACTTCAGTTCTTTTTTTTGCTTCTTTATATTCTTTCATATTATTTCCTCCGGTAATCATGTGCTGTTACTTTGATTACTT
>CAZCOZ010000031.1:0-20760 GCA_964500555.1 uncultured Thiotrichaceae bacterium
GATCCAGTGATTGCGAATGAAACGTTTACCTATAACCTGGACTTTGGCAATACCAGTGCAGCGCCATTGACGACAACAGAGCTTCGTGCCTTTTTACCTGCGGGCGTAACGGTGAGTTTGATTAGTGACGGTGGTACGGAGGTGAATACGGGCGAGATCGTATGGGATATCGGTAGTCTTGGTGTGGCAACTTCATTACACCGAGAAGTGACGGTAATAGCCAGTTCTGTTTCAGCGGGTCAAATACTGGATGCGAGTGCACAGCTCACCCACGATGGTGGACAGGCAGTGGACAATACGGCAGAGCATCCTGTGACGGTGGTTTCCAGTGCAGTGCCATTGCAGGTGGACATTAGTACAGCAAGTAATCCAGTCGTAGCGGGTGAACGCTTGTTGTATACAATGACGGTTAGCAATGTTTCTCTTTTACCTGTTGATAATGTGAGCGTGCAACTTCGGGTCCCAGCCGAACTGTCATTTAGCTTTAGTATTGATGCGGAGCCTAATGTATCAACCGGTTGTTCTAACTGCTTACCAGGAACAGAGCCAACCTGGAATTTAGGTACCTTGGCGGCTGGAGAAAGTCGGACGATTTCGGTGAACGCTTTAGTTGCTGTGGTGTTGGATGGTAACGTGATCTCGACACCTGTGCGCGTAACGGCGACAGGTTTGGGTGATACGATTAGCTTGCTTAATACAGTGACAGTATTTAGTTCACCATCGGCGGATTTGGCCTTGAGTGCTTCAAAGGATTCTGTAATTCCGAATGAAACGTTTATCTATAACCTGGACTTTGGCAATACCAGTGCGAGTGCGTTGACATCCGTCGAGTTGCGTGCCTTTTTACCTGCGGGTGTAACGGTGAGTTCAATTAGTGATGGTGGTACAGAACCTAGTACGGGTGAAGTGGTGTGGAGTGCTGTTACTGTGAGTTCAGGTGGTACTTTACATCGTGAAATTACAATAGATGCAGACGCTGTTACAGCAGGTGATATTTTAAAAATTAATGCAGAAGTGACTCACGATGGTGGCCTGGAAATTGATAACCGTAGTGAATTTGTAGTTTCTGTTGCAGAAACTGGAGAAATAGCGTCTCTATTATCGGTAGATATTTCAGCAACTCCTGAGCCTGTCGCATCGGCTGGAATTTTGGGGTATACCATTACGATAACCAATAATTTGGCTTTGCCAGTTGATGACGTAAGTGTTCAACTTCGAGTTCCAGCTGAACTGTCATTTAGCTTTAGTATTGATGCAGATCCTGATGTATCGACCGGCTGTTCTAATTGTTTGCCAGGAACGGAGCCCACTTGGAATCTCGGAACAATGGCCGCTGGCACAACCCAGGTCATTACCATAAACGCAACAGTAGGCACTGCGATTAATGACGGTAATCTAATCGTCGCACCTTTCCGTGTAACGGCAACCGGTATGGAAGATACAATCAACCTACAACATGTAACAGTAGTCCAGTAATCGAAAATTAAGATTTTCTTTATTCTGAAAAATTTGATCTAAAGATAGACCACTGATTATGTCAGTGGTCTATCAGGATTTAAGTTATCCAAGCTTATTTGATCTGTTTGATGTCACAGGTGAAATTATGAACCCACGATCTCGTGCAGTAGCCATTGCATTTCAACGAGGCCTGATTAATAACGAAGAATTAACGATTGAAGAAGCACTACTTAAAAAGTGGTTAGAAAGTGAGGATATTTAGCTGTTGTATTTTTTTGACTAAGGATAGAAGAGACGTTTATAATTCGGCCTTTATTTACTTCACCTAAGGAATCAAAATGAACTATCAAAAACTATGTATTGCAGCTATTGGCTTGTCGGTTGCACAAATGTCATGGGCTCAATCTACTAAGGATGATGTTCGTTTTTTTGAACATTTTTTTGATGATGCTGCGGTTGTAAAATCCATGCATGTCGAGGCGGTTGGAATTTACGCTGATCTTGATGGAGGGGACGCTTTTATCATTGGAGCCCAGGGTGGAATGCCTATTAATAGACAACTGGATGTTGGAGCACGTTGGAGTTTTATTAGTCTCGATGGAGATGCTGGCGGCAGTGAATCGGGTATCAGTGATATCAATTTGTGGGGACGTTACCAACTGAAATCACAGTCCAAAGCGAATATAACGGTGGGTGGTACTTTAACGTTGCCAATTGGTGATGAGAAAGTTGGTCAGGATAACTTAGATTTTGGTGGTTTTGTAGCAGCAAGAATGCCTATCAATAATGGCATGGTTGTTATGGGATCGGTGGGTCTTAATTTTGTTGAAGTGGGTGGTCCTTTTGGTGATGATCGCGAGCTTTCAATACATCTTGGCGGCGGAGCCATTTATCAACTTAACAGTCAGACGCATGTGACGGGTGAAGTTGGTATTGATACCGAAGAGGATTACTTTGCGCTTACTGGTGGTGTCGATCATAAAATTTCATCTGCCGGCCGAATTAGAGGAGCGCTTGTTATAGGGCTGGATGATGGCGCGCCTGATTTTGCCTTGCAAGGTGGTTTTCTGCTTAATTTCTAAGAGAGTTCTTTAAGGACATTGCAGGAAAAAGGGTGGTGGTGAAAATAGTTCGTATCGTTTTCGTTATCACCCTTTTTCGTCATCTAAAACTTCGAATTTCCCAGTTCCTTTGCAAAGCAATCGTTTTCAATTGATCATCAGGATCAACCGCAATGGCGGTGGTGACTTTTTCTAACAAGGGTAAGTCGTTATGGGAATCGCTATAAAAAACACTGTCCTGTAAATCATGTGAGGTTTTTTCTAACCATTCATTTAAACGCGTAATTTTTCCTTCCTGAAAACAGGGTGTGCCTGCGACTTTGCCGGTGTATTTGCCATTAATTATTTCGGGATCGGTGGCGATTAGATCATCAACCATAAAGGCATCGGCAATCGGCTGGGTTACAAATCGGTTGGTCGCGGTAATAATGACGACAGTGTCGCCATTGTCGCGATGTTTTTTTATTTGAGCTTTACCTTTTTTAGTCATCGCAGACGCGATGTACTTTTGCATGAACTCTTTATGTAGTGTATTGAGTTTCTCGATAGAAAATTGCGTAAGTGGTTGCAATGAAAAAGCCAGAAATTCAAATATATCTAAAGTCCCTTGTTTGTACTCAGCGTAAAAACGCTGATTAGCTTCGTCATAACTTTTTTTGTCGACCAGGCCTTTTTCAACAAGGAAACAGCCCCATAGAAAATCGCTGTCATCAGAAAGTAAGGTGTTGTCGAGATCGAATAAGGCGAGTGGCATATGTAAGTGTGGCTCAGGGTGATTGATATTTGAAAAGCTGTTATTTGAAAAACTGCAGATACTACCTGTTTAATGTGGCAGTCTCAAATTTAGCGCTTTCCTGGCATTTCGTTAACATAATATCGTGGGAGTATCAGGTCAGGTACTTTATTAGAAATCGTTCATATAGTGTTGAATTAAATAGTATGAAATATTCTATTAATTAAACTTCTATTCTGTTAGTTGTCTGTTATTATCAGTGGTAATTGAAATTTTTTAGTGCGTTGTAGCTTGTATTTAAAAACGCACACCGATGGTATTAGCAAGTGATTGATTCTAAGGGGTTTAGGGCAAACGTTGGCATCATCCTGTGTAATTCTCAGGGCAAGGTTTTTTGGGCGCGTAGAGTAGGTCAGGAAAACTGGCAATTTCCTCAGGGCGGTATCGATGAAAACGAATCGCCGACGCAGGCGATGTTTCGTGAATTGCATGAAGAGACAGGACTGTTGCCCAAGCATGTCGAAGTGATTGGTCAAACAGATGACTGGTTGCGTTATCGCATTCCCGATCATCTGTTACGTCGTCGTTCCAAACCACTTTGCATCGGTCAAAAACAAATCTGGTTCTTTTTGCGATTGACGGGTGGCGAAAGTGACTTCGATTTGTGTTGTAGCGATAAGCCGGAATTTGATAGCTGGCGCTGGGTTGACTACTGGTCACCTGTCGATGAAATTGTGGCGTTCAAACGTAAGGTCTATAAGCAGGCGTTAAGTCAATTGGAGCGCTATCAAGTAATGTAGGTATTAGGCGGGTTGCAGTTCGACCAGCAGAATGATTGCAACTAAAACAAAGACCGGCAATTCATTAAACCAGCGATACCAGACATGACTATGTTGATTTTTGTCATGCTTAAAATCAAACAGTAATTTTCCGCAGTAAATATGGTAAACCACCAACAGTGCAACGAGTGCTAACTTTGCCTGAAACCAAAATGCGGAAAGAATGCTATAACCGAGTAAGTGAATTAACCAAAAACCGAGTAATACAGTGATAATTGCACTGGGTGTTGCAATACCAAAATACAGTTTCCTTTCCATGATTTTGAAACGTTGGTTACTTGTTTCGTCATCCGAGCTGGCGTGATAAACGAACAGGCGAGGCAGATAGAATAGCCCTGCAAACCAGGTGACCATGGCTATAATATGAAAAGCTTTAACCCATAACATTGGTAGTGCCGCTATAATTGAAGTAGTTAGGCATACTACAGTAAAAATGCACTGAAATCGTTCCAGACGATTTCAGTATACGACCTACAAGGATGTAGGAAGAGCAGAAAATGCAGGAGCAATTTTCTGTCACTCCATCCATGGAGATAAAAAATGAAAAATGAAACTTCAAAATTAAATGTGATTAACAAAGGTGTTAAATGTTAGCAGTCGGTGTGGTTGGTGGAACGGGTTATACCGGTGTTGAATTACTGCGTTTATTGGTTACGCATCCACAGGTGGAATTATTACATGTCACTTCGCGCGCAGAGGCGGGTAGTAAGGTGTCTGATTTATTCCCTAACTTGCGTGGTTTTACGGATATTTGCTTCTCTGAGCCAGCGGTCGAAACCCTGGCTGAGTGTGATGTGGTTTTCTTTGCAACGCCCAATGGCACGGCAATGAAAATGGTGCCTCAGCTACTTGAAAAAGGCGTGCGGGTAATCGACCTGGCGGCTGACTTTCGTTTACGTGATGCTAAGGTTTGGCAACAATGGTACGGCATGGAACATGTTTGCGAAGACGTTTTAGCAGAAGCAGTTTATGGTTTGCCAGAAATAAATCGTGCTGCCATTAAAGATGCAAAAGTGGTGGCGAATCCGGGTTGTTATCCAACCGCTGTTACCTTAGGTTTTTTACCGTTAATTGAACAGGGTCTGGTTGATGATCAACACTTAATTGCCGACGCAAAATCCGGTGTTAGTGGCGCAGGTCGTGGTGCGAGTGTCGCAGTCTTACAGGCGGAATCATCAGAAAATTTTAAACCTTATGCGGTTGATGGGCATCGCCATTTACCTGAAATTAAACAGACACTGGGGCAGATTGCATCACACGAAGTCGGCTTAACTTTTGTGCCACATCTAGTGCCGATGATTCGTGGTATCGAGGCCAGTTTGTATGCCACCGTGCCTGCAGGAACAGAGATTGATTTACAGCCATCAGATTTACAAAAGCTGTACACAGAGCGTTATGCCAATGAGCCCTTTGTTGATATTTTACCCGCAGGCGTTATGCCCGAAACGCGTTCGGTAAAAGGTGCGAATCATTGTCGAATATCTATTTTCAGACCCCAGCAGGGTGACACCATTGTGGTTTCTTCCGTGATTGATAATTTGGTAAAAGGCGCGGCAGGTCAGGCTATCCAGAATATGAACATCATGTTTGCGTTTGATGAAACCCTGGGGTTGAATCAGGTTGCTCTGTTGCCATGAGCTTTAAGCTGGATCAATCACCTACGGTTATTCTTATTCGTCGACCATTACTTTGGTTGATTAGTTTTGTGGCGATTAATTGTGCAATTTTACTGTTGTTGTGGCTGGCTTTTGACTACGGTCAAAATTTGGCAGGTTTCTCGAGTGCTGAATCGAGAGCGTACATTAGTGAATTAGAAGAAAAATTAAAAGAATCTCAGGACAAAAACATTGAATCTAGCCGACAAGCGACTATGCTTGAGAGGAATAGTCAAATAGATGATAGTGCTTCAGGCGAACTAAAGGCAGCTTTAGTGAAAACGCAGAATGAAGTGCTGACTCTGAAAAAAGAACTATCGTTTTATAAAAGCATCGTCTCCCCAGAACAGGGAGGTAGAAGTTTAGCAATACAGACTATTGGGCTAAAACAAGATGATGATGGTAACTATCATTATAAATTAATGGTTAGTCAACGCGGTCGAAACGATCGCCTTGTCCGCGGTATGGTTACTATTCACATCGAAGGAACAAATGACCTGGGCGAAGTGCAGACGTTAGCGCTATCGACGGTCTCAAATGATACCAAAATACCTATGAAATTCGGGTTCAAATATTTCCAGAATTTCACTGGGGTGATGAAATTACCAGACGGTTTTTTCGCGGATATTCTCCACGTAAAAGTGAAACCGAGTACGGGTAAAATCAAAGCCATCAATGAACAGTTTGTGTGGTCAGATTTGACCGCCAGAGGAATTTGATTATGTTTGGTATGAAAAGAGTTAAATCATCAAGAATCGATACGCTAGTGAGTGCTGGTGTCGAGATATCAGGTGATGTTAAGTTCACAGGTGGCCTGCATCTTGAAGGTACTATTTTAGGCGATGTGACAATGTCAGATAAGAATGACGAAAGCATGTTAATTGTCAGCGAAGGTGGTCGCGTAGAAGGGGATGTTCATGTTGCTTACGCTGTTATTAATGGCGAAGTTAACGGCAACGTTCATGCCAGTGTAAAACTGGAGCTATCAAATAAGGCACGTATTTCAGGTGATGTTGAATACGATCTGCTGGCAATGGCAAGTGGTGCGACGATTAACGGTAAGATGTTGCATAATGAAAAAACGAAGAAAAATATCCCGCAAAGACATATTGCGTCAGTTAAAGCAAAAGACATACCCGCTCAAAAAGAACCCACTCAAATTCAAAGTTTAAAAGAGACTGTTACCGCATAGAAATTCTATTTCGGTTATTAGTCGTAGCTTTTTGGCGTGGTAATACCACGCCATTTTTTTGTGCTGGGGTAAATCACCTGGAAAAATACACCTGGGCAAATACTTGACTAAAATGCCAGGTTAATGCTAATTTAGCATAATCTAATATAGCTGCCAATATTATTACCCTTTGATAATATACCGCTATATAATATACAGCTATCAATGAGGTTATTTCGATGGATATTCAGGTAAGTTTCGCACCTAAACCAAAAGTAATTGAAGGCGCGATTGTCGGTTTTACTGAGGCAGCAGCGAATAAAGTCAACATTTTGACCAAAGAAGAAAACAATCCAGACCTGAAGTTACGTTTGTCTGTGAGCGGCGGCGGTTGTTCAGGTTTTCAGTATGATTTTGCGTTTGATGAAAACGTCAGTGATGACGATACGGTAATGGAAAAAAATGGCGCGACGATGTTGGTTGATGTGACCAGTATGCAATATTTGGATAAGGCAGAAGTCGATTACCTTGAAGGGCTGGAAGGTGCACGTTTTGTTGTGACTAACCCGAATGCAGAATCAACCTGTGGCTGTGGCTCTTCATTTTCTATTACCCTGTAAATCAGTCGTTGTTGTTCACAGCTAATGCTTCTTTCAGGCAGGACATACAGAGTAAAAACATTTTTGCCGCGAAAGACGCAAAGAACGTGAAAATAAGCAAAATTTTTTTATTTCTTCCAGACTTTAATCTTTGCGCTTTTTGCGTCTTTCGCGGCGAAACGCTATTTTAAGTGTTTGACTGTCTACTAAGATAGATGCAGGTTTCTACTCTTTAATACATTAGTATTGTCAGGTCAAGTCAAGTCAAGTTTAAACCCATACATAAATTTTAGGCAGTGAATACTATGCTTAAACAATTACTTCATAGTTTGTTAAGCTAGTCGTTTCGTTCCTTCGAAGTTAGGTAGTCGTGATTATGAGTAGTGAATATTTACCTGGGTTAGCCGGTGTCCCTGCAACCAAATCAAACATTTCATCCATCGATGGCGAAAAGGGCATTCTTGCTTATCGTGGTTACGATATAAAAGAACTGGCTGAAAAAAGCACATTCGAAGAAACCGTTTTGTTGTTACTTGATGGTGATTTGCCTACGCAAGCAACATTGGATGATTTCGATGCGCAGTTACGTGCTGAACGTCGCTTAAAATATAAAATTCGCAGCATCATGAAAAGCCTGCCAACAGCAGGGCATCCAATGGAAATGCTGCAAACCGCCGTTGCCAGTCTGGGTATGTTCTACGGTGGGGAAGAAGTACTGTCTGATGGTGTGGCAGGCAATGACCTTGAGTATATTCACGACATGTCAGTCAAAATTATTTCACGCATGGCAACCATTGTGGCGATGTGGGAACACGTACGCAATGGTTATGATCCAGTAGAGCCGCGCGATGATTTAAGTCATGCAGCAAATTTTCTTTACATGCTACATGGAAAAGAGCCGGATGAACTATCCGTAAAAGTAATGGATGCCTGTTTAGTGTTGCATGCAGAACATACTATTAATGCATCAACTTTTGCCGCCATGGTTTGTAGTTCAACATTGGCGAGTCCTTTTCTTGTGGTTGCAGCTGCTATCGGTACGCTCGCCGGGCCATTGCACGGTGGTGCAAATCAGCGCGTAGTCGAAATGTTAAAAGAAATTGGTCGTCCTGAAAACGTCGATACCTGGCTGGAAAATCAACTTGCTAAGAAAAAAGTCATCTGGGGAATGGGGCATAGAGAATATAAAACCAAAGATCCGCGAGCAATAGTCTTGCAAAAACTGATGGTAGAGTGGGGTGAGAAACAAGGTAACCTTAGTCCGGAATTTGAAACGGCGTTACGTTTAGAAGAGGCGTGTGAAACGGCACTGGGGCCAAAAGGTGTGTATCCAAACGTCGATTATTACTCGGGTATTTTATATACGGAAATGGGAATTACTCCCGATCAATTTACACCGATATTTGCTATTTCACGAGTTGCCGGTTGGTTAGCGCATTGGCGTGAACAGTTGTCTGATAATCGTATTTTCAGGCCAACGCAAATTTATACGGGCGAGGGTGTGCGTGTTTATAAAGAAATGACAAAGCGTTAATTTAGGCCTGTTTATTCCAGGCGTATTTATTAGAGGATAAATGAAATAGGGTCATGACAACTTAAGCGAATGTTT
Organism: uncultured Thiotrichaceae bacterium; assembly: GCA_964500555.1. GTDB lineage: Bacteria > Pseudomonadota > Gammaproteobacteria > SZUA-229 > SZUA-229. The sequence goes on from CAZCOZ010000031.1 coordinate 9,126, forward strand.
TAACGCCTAGTTTTACAGCTTTTTTTGCACCTGTAACAGAAGGTAAATTACCTGTCTGATCATTGTTATGTTGGTAAGCCAGCCAGGAAAATGCCATTGCTTCTACCCAGTTAGGGTGTACGCCCAGTGTTTCGGTTGTTGTGATGGGGGATTTTATTAAATTTTGTAAACGGCGCATTAATTCTTTGTTGTGCGCGCCACCACCACAAATATAAATTTCATCAGTGTTCGGTGCGTACTGATTGATTGCGCGAATAATTGAGGTGGCAGTTAGATCGCATAAGGTGCTTTGCATATCGGCAGGATTTATTTCGTTGTTGTTTTTATTATTGTCGGTATTATTTCCAAGCCAGTGCAAATTAAAATATTCAAACCCTGTGCTTTTCGGTGCGGGTAATTGAAAATAATCATCCATCAACAGTGTTGCTAAAATTTGAACATTGGTTTTCCCTTCAGCTGCGAATTTGCCGTCGACATCATAACTTTGTTGTCTCTGTTTTGTGACCCATGCATCCATTAATGTGTTACCGGGACCGCAGTCAAAACCAATAATGTCTTGTGTTGTGTCTTTTGCCAATACGGTTATATTGGCAATACCGCCGATGTTAACGATAACGCGATTTTTTGTTTTGCTTTGGAATATTGCTTGATGAAAAGCAGGAACCAGAGGTGCACCTTGTCCACCTGCTTTTATATCTGCTGTTCTAAAGTCTGAAATTACATTTATTCTGGTTAGTTCGGCAAGTTTTTTGGCATTGCCTATTTGCAGTGAAAACGGGTTTTCAATATCAGGCCGGTGTCGAATAGTTTGCCCGTGGTTACCGATGGCAGCAATGTCTTTTGTCTGGTGAGCAGTTTTTTTTAGCAAGTTTAAACTAGCTTCAGCGAATATTTCGGCGGTCTCTAAATCTAATGGTGCTAGTGAATCTAATTCACTGTCAGGAATGTCGCGTGCTTTAATTAATGCTTGCTGTAGTGAGGCTGGCCATGCTTGCGTGTGACTGGCAAGTAGTTTTGGTTGTGGTTCAGAGAAGTCGACGAGAACGGCATCGATGCCGTCCATGCTGGTGCCAGACATCAAACCTATATATAGTTCAGTCTGTGATGAAGCCATGTTTTTTGAATGATGTGAGCGGCTGTTTATTTAACTGGTAACTAGCCTAGCCAGCTAGTTTATTCATCCGCCAGAGCAATTTGATTGTTACGGCTTAGTGAATCAAGTTGCGATAATACCGGTGAGGTCATTAGATCAAAATCATCCATGTAACGTTTTGGCACTGGGTTCGATGTTGGTAAGTGAACAGTCAACGGGTTTCGGTGCGTGCCGTTAACGCGGAACTCATAATGCAAATGTGGGCCAGTAGCTAGACCTGAACTGCCAACATAAGCAATGGTTTGTCCCTGTGTCACTTTAGAGCCAACTCTAAGTTTGCGGTTGTAGCTTTTTACGTGTGCGTAAAGCGTGGTGTATTTTGAACCATGTTGCAGGATGATTACATTACCGTAACCGCCTTTTTTACCTTTAAATATAACTTTACCGTTGCCCGCAGCATAAATAGGCGTGCCACGTTTTGCTGCATAATCGACGCCTTTATGTGAGCGAAATCGATGCAGTACGGGGTGGTAACGTGAAGTGGTAAATTTCGAACTGATGCGAGTGAAGTTAACCGGTGTGCGCAAGAACGCTTTTTTCATGCTCTTGCCGTCAGGTGTGTAGTATTCGCTTCTATTGCTTTTTGGCTTTGAATAACGAACCGCGCGGTAGGTTTTGCCATTATTGATAAATTCCGCAGCGAGAATATCGCCATCAGAAATTTTTTCACCATCGCGATATAATTCATCATACAGCACGCTAAAACTATCACCTTTACGAATGTCGAGAGCGAAATCGATATCCCAGCCGAAAATGTTAGCCAGTTCCATAATAATATTTTGTGAGATACCGGCATCCTGAGCGGCAAGAAACAGGGACGATTCAATCACACCACTGGCATGCGCTTCGAGTTTGTCTAACTCATGCTTATGTGTTTCGGCAATTAATTCGTCGCCTTCACGTTCGACAAGCAAATAAGATTTATGATTAATGTCGTAACGTAGTGCCTGTAGTACGCCGTCTTCATCAGATATTATTTTAATAATATCACCCGGAAAAATGCGTTTTAGCTTTTTCGTTTCTTTGCCCAGCTTCATTAACTGATCAAGCTGCACGGGTGCAACGCCTGCGCGGTTAAATAATCGAGCGAGGCTATCGCCAGATTTTACTTTGTACTCGCGCCACTGTTGCAGCTCTACATCACTTGATCCGATGTTGCTTGATTCAGTATTGTCCGATTCGCTAATAAACCCCTGTTCTGTTTGCTGTTGGGGTAGAGTGAGTGAGAAGCTTTTGTGTGTAAGTTCCTCGGATGCGTTTTCTATCGTTTTTACTTTTTGCTCAGCTTTAATATCGGAAGCTATATCGTCGGAAGCTATATCGGAAGTTATCTGCTCAGAGCCGGGTTTTAACTGTATTGAAGTAGTTATTCTATCCGATGATAAGCTTATCTCAGCATTAAAAGCGGGTAAGGTGCTGGCGGAGAGTGTATAGTTTTCCGACGTATTGTCCGAGGTATTGTTATTAGTGCTTGCAATGACAGCGCCAATGCCGGTAAATACGGCAACCAGCAGTACCCAGCGCAGACGAATAGGGGCATATGTTTTAGAAGGGGGTTGGCTTGCTCGAAAATCTTTACTAATCAATGACATGGTAAGTATTTGTTATCTGTTTTGATTTTTATTAGTTATACGTTTAAATGTAGTTGTAAAGTTGCTTTCGGTCAATGAAATAACAATTAAAAATGTATAAATTATAAACAGTTGCTTAATATTTCTCATGAACAGTTGAGAATGCGCTCAAGCACGCGTATCTTATACAGCTTTTTAGCGTAACACCAGTCAGGAAACCGTATGAATTCGCCTATGAAATCAATAGAGCAACAACTTGAAATCATCCAGCGAGGTGCGGATGAAATTCTTGTCGAAAAGGAATTAATTGCCAAGTTAAAAGAAGGGCGTCCGTTGCGAATTAAAGCCGGTTTCGATCCGACAGCACCTGATTTACATTTGGGCCATACCGTCTTAATTAACAAGTTACGCCAGTTTCAGGATTTAGGCCATGAGGTGCTGTTTTTGATTGGCGATTATACCGGCATGATTGGCGATCCAACAGGTAAGTCTGCGACGCGACCACCATTGACTGAGGATGATGTAAAACAAAACGCAAAATCGTATCAGCAGCAAATTTTTAAAATTCTCGATAAAGATAAAACCAAAGTGATGTTTAATTCGCAGTGGATGAGTAAAATGTCCAGTGCCGATATGATTAAGCTGGCAGCGAGTAGTACTGTCGCGCGAATGCTGGAACGGGATGATTTTAGTAAGCGTTATAAAGGCGGGCAGTCGATTGCGATTCACGAGTTTTTGTATCCCTTGATTCAGGGTTATGATTCAGTGGCGATGCAGGCGGATGTCGAACTGGGTGGTACCGATCAAAAGTTTAATTTGCTAATGGGTCGGCAGTTGCAGGAACAACACGGTCAGAAGCCGCAGTGTGTTTTAACCATGCCTATTCTTGAAGGTCTGGACGGCGTGCAAAAAATGTCGAAGTCGTTAAATAATTACATTGGTATTGATGATGCGCCAAAAGATATGTTCGGCAAAATAATGTCGATTTCGGATGATTTAATGTGGCGTTATTTTGAGTTGTTAAGTTTTCGTCCAATGGCTGAAATCGAAGGCTTTAAAACTGAAATGCAGGCAGGAAAGAACCCTCGTGATATTAAATTTTTACTCGCGGAAGAAATTATTGCGCGTTTTCATAGTGAGGCAGAAGCAACAGGGGCACGTGAAGGTTTTATTGCGCAGTTTGCGAAAAATAAAATTCCAGATGATATTCCAGAGTTAAGTTTTGACGCGCCAGCGGATGGTTACCCGATTGCAAACTTGCTTAAAGATGCCGGTTTGTGCGGTAGCACCAGCGATGCAATGCGAATGATTCAGCAGGGAGCGGCAAAAATTGATGGTGAAAAAATTCCTGATAAATCTGTTAGAGTAATGCAAGGTACTGAAGGTGTTTTTCAGGTAGGAAAACGAAAATTTGCTAAGATAATTATTCGGTAGTTAGCTATAGATGATTATCTTTAATCAAATGATTTTTTGTAAGTTCAATTGTTAATTTAAACCGAGAGTTTTTTATGCGCGGTAATACATATCCTGTTTTCAAGAGTTATATTTTAGTTTTTCTGTTAACAACAATGCTTGGTTGTAGTTCAAGTGATAATGAGTCGGTGCAAAAGAATCAGGTAACAATTTCGCATCTGGTGGGTTTGTGGAATAGCTCAGAAAAACAGGGTGCTAAAGCCGATATAATGTATACCCGAATTTCGAGTACCGGCGATATCGTTGAATACGATTTTGATGGTGACGAAGTTGACCAGGGATTGAATTGCTATCACATCAATAGCGGCAAAATAATACCGATAAAAGATAATATTTTTACGATTACCACGGATATGCATAAAGGTCAGACATTTGAAGTTGAACTGGAATTACTTGATGCGGGACATGCGCTGAAAATATACTTCATGAAGAGAGACGTTTCTGGTATTGATTCTGACGCTAACCCTAACCCTAAAGGTTTTGTTTCATCTAGTACTGACTCAGAGAAGGTTCGCGTGGATGAGGGTGTGCGTAATGTAGAGTCGATGTCGTCTCAAATATGGACACGTATGCGAAATACTGTGTTACAGAACGAACCTTCCTGTTCTTAAATTTCTTTCCTGAAAATTAATCAAAACCATTATAGATTAAATCTATTTTATTATTGGTCTAACTTTTACTTCCTGTAAATTTGGCAGTTAACTTGCTTTTAATCGCTGCAATTCCCTGTGTATAGCGTATATAGATATTCTCTAATATCCTTTTATTATTAATAGCTTAAAGTATATATCTTTTTTTATTTGTTAATTTTAGATAAATGGCACTATTTTATTTATAAAAACATGTTAGATTCGAGATGTTCTTTATTTTCATATTAATAACTTGATTGTTTGTCTGCCATATTGACAGTAATAACAGTTGGTTATGACGATTAAATTTCTTTAATCAGGTAATTTATTGAAAATATAGACGATAGCTAATTAATAATAATATTTCGTATATTAGGAGTTTTGAATGTTTAGTTTCTTTAAGTTCTCAACCTTGCCGTCAGCGAAAATAAAAATGAGTAAAAAAACTTTCGGTTTGAATGCAATAATTTTGTGTACCGCTACTACAGGTAGCATGTATAGCGCTCAGGTTTTTTCAAATGGGGGTATTACCCCAGCGGATTATCCGAATGCGGCACTAATTAATGAAGGGCGGCGTTTGTTTTTTAATGAAACGTTTGACGGTAATGGTCGAACCTGTGGCACCTGTCATGAAGAGGACAATAATTTTACGATCGATGCAAAATCAATTTCAAAACTTTCAGCAGATGACCCATTATTTATTGCAGAGCGAGGAGGTAATAATCCTTTGTCCGATGGATTTGAGAAACCTGAGCTAATGCATAAATTGGGTTTGATTTTAGAGAATACCAATGGGTTTGGTAATGAAGGCACTATGCGTGCAGTGGCGCATATGCTGGCAATGCGGACTTCAATTACGCGGCCAACTGATTCAGCGAATGATGGTACATCCAATCCACCTGATGAGCGAACGGGTTGGAGTGGTGATGGTTCACCGAGTAGTTCGGATCCTTCATCTGGCTTAAACGGTAGCTTAAATGTGTTTACTGTTGGTGCGATTACTCAGCATTTTACCAAAACATTAAATCGTGAGGCCGGTGTTGATTTCAGGTTACCAACACAATATGAGCTGGACGCAATCGAGGCTTTCACTTTGTCGTTAGGTCGTCAGGAAGAGTTTGATGATTTTACTTTAATTAAATTATCGGATGAACGCGCAGATATGGGTCGGCGTAATTATATGGGGGAAGATGTTTCTGGCTCTCTAACCTGCAATGCCTGTCACTTTAATGGTGGTGCGAATACGGATCCTAATTTTGATTTTGCCAGTACAGGTGTTTCACCGGCGGCATTTGAAGCGACGAATCGTTCATTTGCGCCTCGTGTTGAAGAGTTAATCAATCAACCCGGTGATGTGTTGAGTGGTGGTGAGTTACCCTTTGATGACGGTTTTGGTTCAGGCACAAATCTGTTTAATGTACCGACTGTTATTGAAGCGGCAGACACGGGTCCTTTCTTTCACTCGAATCAAATTGATACGGTTGAAGCCATGATTGCGTTTTATGCAACTAAACGTCATTTAAGAAATGGCGATGTGTTAGATCCGATTGTTGAATTAAATGGTTCGCAGGTCGCAAACGTTGGTGCTTTCCTCCGTGTGGTGAATGCGGATGAAAATGCACGTTCAGCAATCGATCTACTTGTTCGTGCTAAGCAGTTAAGTTGGCGAGATCGACGCACCAACAAGTATATTGCAAAAACAGAAATAGATGACGCTCTGGAAGTATTGGAAGGGGCTAATTTGCATTTTGCAGATGCGGTACCAATGCTTAAAAGAGCGAAGCAGTTAGTGAAAAGAGGTCGTTTAACACGTGCGATTAATAAATTACGTGCAGTGCGTGACGTGATGATCGATCGTTCTGGTGTGTAGCATCTGAGAGAGGCTTATGAGAAGAAAATAGAAAGGTGGCTTTTATGGTTGCCTTTCTATTTGAGTCATCTAAAAACGGGCTATATTTTTTAGCTAGTAAGGTATGTTTATTTGTCGGTAAATAATACACTATTAATAAATTATAATTATTTAATATAGATAATATCTATATATTTTAACAGCTTGCAATTTTGGTATATTTCTTGCACCACTTTCAGGTGATTCATTTAGATGTTTTGTTTTTTTTAAACAATTGTGGCGTATAGAAAACTTATGCGCATAGCAATTAAATTTAAGAGGGGGAAGTATGAGAATTAGAAATATAGCTTTTTTACCATTGCTGGCGTCGTCGATGTTTGTCGCGACAAATGCTAATGCTATAACAACGGGGACTTATATTCTGAGTAACCATCCTGATGGCAGCGTTGCGCCACCTTTGTATGGCTTGCGTCTGGATGGATTGTTGGGTGATCCAGCTAAAGAATACACGTTCGATTTCGACCATGTTGACAGTAACATGACCCTGGTTTGGGATGGCACTACTATCGTTATCGATGGTCAGGCTTTTGGTGGCGAAGATACCGGGTCTGGTTATGGTGCTGGTACAACGGATGTCTGGAATATTCATTTTGAATACACTGTCGGAATTTCTACACCGGGTGGTGAAGGTGGTGTTGATGATTTGGAGGTAAATTCAGATAATGCTAACTTTGGTACGATTAGTAGTAGCTTCGGATCTTTTTCATTAGAAGATGAAGCTGATAGTGGTGGTTTGGCATTCCAGTTGGGTGATGAGGATGGTTCAGGTCATCGCGGTTTTGCCGGTATATCTGGTTGGGGCTGGGTGAATCATGGTGTGGATTGTGTTGCTGGCGTTTGTGATCATGTTGTTGCAAGTGACTGGTTGTTTACAGCATCTCCAGTACCAGTTCCTGCAGCTGTGTGGTTGTTTGGGTCGGGTTTATTAGGTCTGGTTGGTGTGGCACGAAGACGCGCGTAGTTTTTATTCTAATACGCAAAAAAAGCGGCTCAATTGAGCCGCTTTTTTTATTACTTTTTTTAAATTGCTATGGGTAAAGTAATTTTTGGTTATAGAGTAATGTCGCTTACTTAAGAGGAAAAGTCGTACTGTTGTCATTGCGAGGCACGAAGCAATCCCGTTATGACGGAGTACCTATGCCAGAGATTGCCGCGCTATCGCTCGCAATGACGGACTTGTTCGCTTAAGTTAAGTAAGCGGCATTAGGTTATAGAGTTATTTATTTTGCTTATCAATTTTAGCCCAGGCATCACGTAATGTTACGGTGCGATTAAATGTTAGGCTTTTCGCTTTAGTGTCTTTGATAAAATAACCTGTGCGTTCAAATTGATAATGAGTTTCTGTGCTAGCGTCAGCAAGCGAAGGTTCCAGTTTGCAGTTGCTTAATGTGTTTAATGATTCTGGATTTAAGTGTTCAGTAAAGTCTTCACTCGCAGCAGGATTTGGATGCGTGAACAATCGGTCGTACAAATTCACATTGGCATCGATGGCATGTTCTGCTGAAACCCAATGTATTGTGCCTTTTACTTTTCGACCATCTGGTGATGAACCGCCTTTTGTTTCAGGGTCGTATCGACAAATCAGCTCAATCACTTCGCCATTATCGTCTTTGATAAAATCAGTGCAGGTTATGTAATAAGCGTAACGTAAACGTACTTCGCGGCCGACAGATAAACGGAAAAACTTTTTCGGCGCGTCTTCCATGAAGTCATCGTGTTCTATATAAATCACCTTTGAGAAGGGAATATTACGTGCGCCCATCTCTGGTTTTTGTGGGTGATTCTGTGCAGTGAGTTCTTCTGTTTGATTATCAGGGTAATTTTCAATGGTGACTTTCAATGGTTTTAATACGCCCATAACGCGAACGGCGAGTTCGTTTAAATCTTCACGAATACTATTTTCTAAAACAGCAACTTCAATAAAGCTGTCTTTTTTGGTAACGCCAATGCGATCACAAAAATCACGAATGGATGCGGCGGTGTAACCGCGACGACGTAAGCCAGAAATGGTTGGCATGCGTGGGTCGTCCCAGCCGTCAACGTGATTGTCTGTTACTAGTTGGTTTAGTTTGCGCTTACTGGTTATGGTGTATTTAAGTTGCAAGCGTGCAAATTCAATTTGCTGTGGATGACTAGCTGTTTTAACTTCGTCTAACACCCAGTCATATAATGGGCGATGATCTTCAAATTCAAGTGTGCATAATGAGTGCGTGATGTTCTCTAATGCATCTGAAATACAATGTGTGTAATCATACATTGGGTAGATCGGCCATGCATCGTTAGTGCGTTGATGGTGTGCATGTTTAATGCGATAAAGCGCGGGGTCGCGCATATTGATATTGGGTGATGCCATATCAATTTTTGCGCGTAATAAATATTTTCCGTCTTTGAATTCACCTGCGCGCATACGAGAAAACAAATCGAGATTATCTTCAATGCTGCGATTGCGATCAGGGCTTTCTTTTCCTGGTTCGGTTAAGGTGCCGCGGTACTCACGAATTTCTTCAGCGCTCAGTGAGTCAACATAGGCTTTGTTCTGTTTGATTAGCTCGATGGCGAAATCGTATAGTTGCTGAAAATAATCTGATGAGTAATGTAATTTATCCCATTTAAAATCTAACCATTTAACATCTTCCATAATGGCGTTAACGTATTCATCGTCTTCTTTTTCAGGGTTTGTGTCATCAAAACGTAAGTTGCACTTGCCGTTGAAAGCATTTGCCACACCAAAATTTAAACAGATCGATTTAGCGTGGCCAATATGCAAATAGCCATTAGGTTCGGGAGGAAACCGTGTTTGTATTGTGCTGTGTTTGCCCGAGTCTAAGTCGGCCTGAATGATATTACGGATAAAATTAGTGGGCGTTGTAACTTCGTCTTCGGTGGACATAGTGTTTATGATTCTATTGATGTGTATATGGTTGTAGTGCTTGTGCTGCGAAAGGCAGGCTTTTGCTGATGTTTTGACAACTACCTTGCGCTTCTCAATACCAGCACCTTATTATTAGGTAATAAAATTATTAAGTAATAAGGTACTGGTATTTCAGGAAGGTTAATCCTGAAATTATTTATTGATGAACTCAGATAGTGGGATAAAGTCGTCACCGTTCTTGACGTGTAGAGTGCCATCAAGGTTAACAACATTTGCCTGTTGTTCAGCACTTAGCATCTGCCATTTTGTAGAATCTTGCAGGTAATTAGTAGGCGAAGAATTTTCAACTATCGCGCCAGTGTCGGAATCTGCATTAACCAGAAAGGCGTTAGAATGTCCGGCGGCATGCACTTTGGCTAAAGCCTCAAGTGCAGCTTGTTTGCCTGAAAATGTACCAAGACGAGTGCGGATAAAACCATTGCCGGCATCAGTTGTGTACAAATTGCCAAATTCTTCCAGTTGCATGAAAGGCGCAAGTTGTGGTGTTTTTGATGCTGTCAGCTGGATGGCAAATTGACCTGCATGGATTTGTGATGCGAAGCACATTAATAAACCGAGTGTAAGATATAATTTTTTCATTTGGATAGTCGCCCTTATTATTCTAAATTACGAAGGTGATTCAAACATGGATTAGTGATAGTATGCAAGCGCCATATCTAAATATGTCTCGTAAATTTTATGAGAGGCGTGTGAAAATAGTTAACAATTTTAATAAATCACATGGTAATATTTTTGCCGAAATTTTATAAGGATCCTACAGGGTGTAAAAATTATGAATAAATTAATTGTACTAACAGCAGTTTCATCCATTGCTCTTTTGTCAGCTTGTTCTTCAACAACTGAAAAAATGAGCAGTGGTTCTAGTGATTACGAAGAGCAACTAGCTAGCCGTAATAGTGAAATCAACACGCTTAAGCAAAAGCTTTCTGATAGTGAAGCGGCTGCTTCGGCAGCGAATCGTCGTGCAGCAAGCGCAGGTGGCGCGGCTGCTAGTTCGAGTAGTTCATCAATGGGTGGTGATTTATTGCCACCGAATGCTAAGCCGGGTGAGTGTTTTGCTCGTATTCAAGTTCCGCCCGTTTTCTCAACATCGACTGAAAAAGTGCAACGTGCAGACGGTTATAACAAACTTAAAGTTATTCCAGCGGTTTACGGTACAGAGAAAAAGACAGTGCTAGCTAAAGAAGCAGTAGACGTTATCAGTGTTATCCCAGCAGTTTATGGCTGGTCTTCTGAAAAAGTACTTGTTAGCCCGCCAATCACTCAAATACAGCGTGTACCTGCAGTGTATGGTTCAGAATCTTCAAAAGTATTAATTAAACCTGCGCACTCGGTCTGGAAAAAAGGCACAGGCCCTATAACAAAAGTTGATTCTGCCACTGGCGAGATTATGTGTCTGGTTGAAATTCCTGCTAGTTACAGAACAATTACAAAACGTATTTTGAAAACACCTGAAACGACAAAGAGTGTTGTTGTAAAACCTGCGGTATACAAAACAGTTAAGACACGTGTTGTTAAAGAGCCTGCAAGAACGGTTACAAAAACAACGCCTGCTGTTTACAAAACGGTAACAGTTAAAACACTTGTTAAAGAAGCAACAACGTCAAGCGTAGCGGTGCCGCCAGTGTATGAAACCATTAAGAAGACTGTAAAAGTTAAAGATGGTTACAGTCGATGGGCGTCTATTTTATGTGAGACAAACGTAACGGGTGATATTATCCGTGATATACAGGCAGCATTAAACGCTAAGAAATATAAAGCGGGTCCTGTAGACGGTGTTTACGGTGCGCAAACGACTCGTGCTGTTCGTCAGTATCAGGCAGATAAAGGTCTATCTGGTAATGGTCAGTTGACACTTGAAGTGGTTGATTCACTAGGTGTTAGACACTAAGTTTTGATCTAGCTTTAATCGCACTTAGTTTAAAAAGGCGGCCTTTGGGTCGCCTTTTTTGTGCGTGTGTATTGTGT
>CAZCOZ010000032.1:0-3487 GCA_964500555.1 uncultured Thiotrichaceae bacterium
AACGGAATATCATCATCAAACCCATCATCCACCATCGCGGGTGCAGGCTGCGCTTTTTGTTGCCCTGATTGCTGTGCCGGAGCTGATTGTTGCGCTGGTGCAAATCCACCTTCGCCACCACGACTATCCAACATCTGCATAGTACCGCCGATGTCTACAACGACTTCTGTTGTGTAGCGATCCTGTCCGTCCTGACCTTGCCATTTACGGGTTTGCAGTTTGCCTTCGATATAGACTTTTGAACCTTTTTTCAGGTACTGGCCTACTATTTCTGCCAGCTTGCCAAAGAACACGACTCGGTGCCATTCGGTTTTTTCTTTTTTCTCGCCGCTGCTTTTATCGTTCCATGTTTCTGAGGTTGCGAGTGTTATGTTTGCTACTGCGTTTCCATTCGGCATGTATTTAACTTCTGGGTCTTTTCCGAGGTTACCGAGGAGGATTACTTTGTTTACGCCACGTTGTGCCATTATTTTTTCACCTTATTTGTATGTATGTTGATCATCGTATTAATTTTTGTCTGTTCGAATATTGCATTCAAACTTTTGCTCAGATTTAGCACTTAAATCTATAAGTAAATGAATAATTTAAGCCTGTCTTTTAAACTTCAAACTTAAACTTTTCGCTTCAACTTACAAATTAACTTGTTGCTTTAAACAATTGATTACTGCCTTAGAATCGACTTTAACAAATGACGAATCAGCTATTCCGCCTACCCTATTGCCTGTTTTTTTAGCTGTACGCCTAATCTGAGCGTGCTAACGATAGCAACTTTTCTTCGTCAAGGATACGTTTTTTGACTTTTAAATAAGCAACCTGTCCATCGTCACTTTCGTCGTCAATAAGTGTCGCTTCGGCCACGCCTTCTACCGCGAGTAATTGCTCGATACTAACGTCCTGCACATTCAAAAGGTAGGTGCTGAGATACTTTGGTTTTTGCATTGTAAGCGCAAGTAGTAACCAGCAACTGAGCGCAATCAGAACGGTTATATACACTCCATGAATACCCCAGGTTTGATGCGCGTAACCGCCGATAACACCACCAGCAAATGCACCCATAAATTGACTGCTGGAGTACATGCCCATTGCCGTGCCTTTGAGTGTGGCCGGCGCGGTTTTTGTGACCAGTGATGGCAATGAGGCTTCTAGCAAATTAAAACCGGTAAAGAAAATAACCAGTGCCAGCACGGTAGTCCAAAATGACTGGCTATTTAGAAAAATGAAAGTGGCAATCATGAGACCAACAATTGCGCCAACAAAAATCGGCTTCATCGCCTGCTTGCGCTCGGCAATAATTATAAACGGCAGCATTAACACTAGTGAAGCGGCGAACACGGGCAAATAGATTTTCCAGTGCTCACTTGGCGCGACCTCCATTTCATTTTTGATCACCAACGGCAGCACCAGAAAGACACACATCAACACGAAGTGCAGAGTGAGGATACCGATATCCAGACGCAATAACTGGCTGTCTTTCAACACGGCAAAAACGGATTTACTTTCGACTTCGGCGTCACGATGAAAGTGACTGACGATGGGGTCTGGGACAAGAAAGTACAAAATAGCAATGCCAACCATTGCGAGCACGGCTGTGCTGTAAAATATACCGCTAATACCAATCCAGTCATTAACGATGGGACCGAGCACCATGGAAATCGCAAATGATGCGCCAATGCTGACGCCGATTAATGCCATCATTTTGGTGCGATGCTCTTCCCTTGAAAGATCTGCCGCCAATGCCATCAGCGCCGCTGCAATTGCGCCACCACCCTGAATTGCCCTGCCGACGATAATGCCTTCAATACTATTTGCACTGCCTGCTATTAGTGAACCTGCGGCGAATATCAGTAAACCGATGAAGATCACGGGTTTGCGGCCGATACGATCGGACCACATGCCAAAGGGTATCTGTAATATGGCCTGTGTTAAGCCGTAAATGCCTAAAGCCAGCCCCATCATAAGCGGTGTGGCGCCGGGCAGATCGTCTGCATAGAGCGCAAAGACGGGCAGAATCATAAACAGGCCAAGCATGCGGAAGGCATAGATCATCGCAAGCGAGACAGCCGCGCGGCGTTCCTGCGCGGCCAAATTATGTGATATGGGCGATGACATTAAAAATTTATGAGGTTTACACTTGCCGAAAAAGCTAAAAGACGGCATTCTAGCAGATTGCCTAATTTTTCTGTTGTAGATTTATGGATACGATTCAAATTCGGGGTGCGCGCACCCACAATCTTAAAAATATTGATTTAGATATTCCCCGCGATAAGTTAATTGTGATTACGGGACTTTCGGGTTCGGGTAAATCGTCACTCGCTTTCGACACTATTTTTGCCGAAGGCCAACGTCGTTATGTGCAGTCATTATCGACTTACGCGCGGCAGTTTTTATCGATGATGGAAAAGCCGGATATCGATACCATTGAAGGCCTCTCCCCTGCTATTTCGATTGAGCAAAAAACCACATCGCACAATCCACGTTCAACCGTGGGAACCATTACTGAGATTTACGATTACCTGCGATTGTTATTTGCACGCGCGGGTACGCCACGTTGCCCGGAACATGATACCGAGTTAGAAGCGCAGACCATCAGCCAGATGGTAGATCAGGTTTTAGCCTTGCCTGAAAGCAGTAAATTGATGTTACTAGCACCAGTGATTCGTGATCGTAAAGGTGAACACTTAAATTTATTTAGTGATTTTAAACAGCAGGGATTTCTTCGTGTGCGTGTTGACGGTGTGGTTTACGAACTTGATGAGACGCCAGAACTGGACGCGAAAAAGAAACACACGATTGAAGTGGTGATTGATCGTTTTAAAGTAAGAGAAGATATTAAAACGCGTTTGGCAGAATCTTTCGAAACCGCTTTATTACTGGCGAATGATATTGCGACTGTGGCATGGATGGATGAAGCGGACAGCAAGGATACTAAAAACAAGCCTGAAATGATTTTTTCAGCTAAGTTTGCCTGCGCACATTGCGGTTACAATTTACAGGAACTCGAACCACGTTTGTTTTCGTTTAATAATCCTGCCGGTGCTTGCCCGGAATGTGAAGGTATTGGTAATAATAATTTCTTTGACCCTGAACGAGTTATTAGTTCAGGCTTGAGTTTAGCCAGTGGTGCGATTCGTGGTTGGGATCGTCGTAACGCCTATTATTTTAGCATTATTCAATCACTGTCTGATCATTATGATATTGATCTTGATTGTCCGTTTCAGGAACTGCCTGCAAAAATACAAAAGATGATTATGTATGGCAGTGGTAAGGAACAAATTAAATTTAATTATCCCGGTCACGCAGGTCGTCGTGGCAAACAACGCACGCATCGTTTTGAAGGTGTGTTGCACACGATGGATCGACGTTATCGTGAAACGGAATCGAATCTTGTGCGTGAAGAGCTGGCAAAGTTTTTATCGATTCAACCCTGCCCTGAATGCAAAGGCACACGTTTAAATGAAGGTGCGCGTCACGTTTTTATACAGGAAAA
>CAZCOZ010000032.1:3587-11524 GCA_964500555.1 uncultured Thiotrichaceae bacterium
CATCAACGTGATAACGATCGTTTGATAACTACGCTTAATCATTTACGCGATATTGGTAATACGGTTATTGTGGTCGAGCATGATGAAGATGCGATTTTAAGTGCCGACCATGTAATCGATATTGGCCCAGGTGCAGGTGTGCATGGCGGTGAAATTATTGCTGCTGGCACACCCGAAGACATTATGAAAAATAAAGATTCTCTCACCGGGCAATATTTATCGGGCGCAAAAGAAATTAAAGTGCCCGAGAATCGCACCGAACACAATGGCGATATTTTTAGCATTAAAAGCGCCAGCGGTAATAATCTAAACGATGTGGACGTTGATATTCCTATTGGTTTATTTACCTGTATTACGGGCGTTTCTGGTTCGGGGAAATCGACACTGATTAACGATACGCTCTACCCTATTCTTGCTAAAGCCATTAACAATAATTCGATGACGGCTGCGCCACATACCTCTTTCGAAGGTATAGAACATTTCGATAAGGTGGTTGATATTGACCAGTCTCCTATTGGTCGTACGCCTCGTTCTAACCCTGCTACTTACACTGGTTTATTCACGCCGATTCGTGAGATTTTTTCTGCCACGCAAGAATCACGTTCTCGCGGTTACAAACCGGGACGCTTTAGTTTCAATGTGAAAGGCGGACGTTGCGAAGCCTGTCAGGGTGATGGTGTGATTAAAGTTGAAATGCATTTTCTGCCCAATGTTTATGTCGATTGTGATGTGTGCAAAACCCAACGCTACAATCGCGAAACGCTGGAGATAAAATACAAAGGTAAGAACATTCACCAGGTTCTGGCAATGACGATTGAAGATGCGCTGATTTTCTTTGATGCCATTCCCGTACTCAAGCGCAAGTTACAAACGTTGCTTGATGTTGGCTTAGGTTATATAACATTGGGGCAACGTGCGACGACGCTCTCCGGTGGCGAAGCGCAACGCATTAAATTATCTAAAGAATTATCAAAACGTGATACAGGTCACACGGCTTATATCCTCGATGAACCAACAACTGGGCTACACTTCTATGATGTTCAGCAATTGTTAGATGTATTGCTACGCCTGAGAGATCACGGCAACACGATTATTGTGATCGAACATAATTTAGATATAATCAAAATGGCGGACTGGGTTATTGATCTTGGCCCTGAAGGGGGTTACAAAGGCGGTAATATTCTTACCTGTGGTACGCCGGAAGATGTTGCTGAAGTTGAAGGTTCTTACACCGGGTACTATCTAAAACGCATTCTCAATAAAGGTGCTCAACAAAAGGCTGTAGAAAAACGACCATAAGAGATAATCATATGAGCTTTTTTAATAAACTTATAAGCAGCCTCAGTTTTCTGTGTTTGTTCGGCTGCTCTAGTAGTAATGATGAACAGGATCGGCAGGACTTGCTGAAATGGATCAGTCATCAATTAATAGAAATTAGCGCAGAAATAGAAGACGATATTAATAAGGAAAAACGCGGTTTTTATCCGCACCACGGTAAAGAAGACTACCAGAGCAAGGGTTACATTGATCTAGTTCTAAGGGAAAAAAATGGCGGTCGTCTGGATATTTCCTCACACAGTTTGCTGACTATAACGGATATTCAAAACTCCGAAGGTTATAAACAGCTACGTGCAAAAGCAATTGAACTCAACGCAAAAATTAATATAAAAGAAGTACTCATTGATGGCGATGAAGTTGAAACCATGGAAGAGCTTGATGAATACATTGATGATGTTCATCATTATATTGTGATTACTGTGCGTGGCTGGCAACCTGATCTAGAAGTATAAACTGCACTCTCTGTACTCACATTGTCATCCTCGAATGTTTTTATCGAGGATCTAGTCTTTGACTTTCGCTCCCATGCTCTGCGTTGGGACGAGAAGATTCCCGATAAAAACATTCGGGAATGACAAGTTCATTATTTACCCGCTCCATGCTCCGCGCGAGAACAAGAGCTAAAAAATAATTTGATAATCCTGTAGACCAGAAAAAACCAGCTTTAAGCTGGTTTTTTATTTCTTAATCCGTCTTACGACAAAATTAGAACTTAATCTTCATCCACCGCAACCGCATCTTCTGGACGATCAACCAGTTCAATGTATGCCATTGGCGCCGAGTCACCTGAACGAAAACCACATTTCAGGATACGTGTGTAACCACCAGGACGATCTTTATAACGTGGTGCCAGCTCGTTAAATAACTTACCTACCATTTCTTTATCACGTAGCTTTGAAAAAGCAGAACGACGATTTGCTACAGAATCTGCTTTCGCCAATGTAATCAATGGCTCTGCAACACGGCGTAGTTCTTTCGCTTTAGGCAATGTTGTTTTAATGATTTCGTGGTCAAACAGTGAGTTTGCCATATTACTAAACATAGCTTTACGGTGACTACTGTTACGATTAAGTTGGCGACCTGCTTTGCGATGACGCATGATGTATAACCTTTATATCTCAACCATTCACATGGTTTTATCTGTTTAGAGATGTTTGTTTATGTGATTTCTTAGACTTAATTTACTGCAGACTTAACTTACTGCGGCTTCTTCTTTATCACGAATTGAAGCAGGCGGCCAGTTTTCTAATACAATGCCCAAGGACAATCCGTGTGAAGCAAGTACGTCTTTAATTTCTGTTAAAGACTTTTTACCCAAGTTTGGTGTTCTTAATAATTCTACTTCTGCACGTTGAATCAAATCACCAATGTAATAAATATTTTCTGCTTTCAAGCAGTTTGCAGAACGGACTGTTAACTCTAGTTCATCAACAGGGCGTAATAATATTGGGTCGATATCCGCTTCTTCATCTTCATCTTCAATATCTTCCATACTTTGTAAGTTAACAAAAGATGAAAGTTGAGCTTGCAGGATAGTAGCCGCTGTACGAATTGCTTCTTCTGGATCAACCGTACCATTGGTTTGTAAGTCAATAATCAACTTATCCAGGTTAGTACTTTGTGCAACACGCGCATTTTCTACATTGTATGAAACACGACTAATGGGGCTAAATGATGCATCCAGTTGTAATGTACCGATTACTGTAGATTCAGCATCAACTGTACGTTGATTCGATGGCTGGTAACCACGACCTTTAATTACTTTCATAGTGATGTTTAATTTACCGTCACTATTTACGTTAGCAATAACATGATCTGGGTTAACGATTTCTATATCGTGGCCTGTTTCAATATCCGCTGCAGTAACAACGCCTGCACCTGATTTATTAATCGTAATGCTTTGCTCTTCATTAGCATGCATAATCAATGCAACGCCTTTGAGGTTAAGCATGATTTCAAGAACGTCTTCCTGTACGCCTTCTAGTGTGCTGTATTCATGCACCACACCTTCAATTTGCACTTCTACTATTGCACTACCTTCAATTGAAGATAATAAAATTCTGCGTAAGGCGTTACCCAACGTGTGACCGAAACCACGCTCTAGTGGTTCTAATGCAACTTTTGCATGGGTTTCACTAAAAGACTGTACGTTGATGGTACGCGGTGTAAGAAATTCATCTGTCGCTGACATAGTTATGCTCCACTACTTAGAATAAAGTTCGACAATTAATTGTTCATTGATGTTTGCTGGTAAGTCAGAACGCTCAGGAACATTTTTATACACAGCTTCCAGTTTAGTTTCGTCAACACTAATCCAGTCAACGATACCGTTTGCTTTTGCCATATTCATTGAGTCTGCAATTCGTGTTTGCTTTTTAGCTTTTTCACGAATTGAAATAACATCATTCTCTTTTACCTGGTACGAAGGGACATTAACCACAACGTTATTAACCATTAGTGATTTATGGTTAACCATTTGTCTTGCTTCGGCACGTGTTGAACCGAAACCTGCACGATAAACAACGTTATCCAGGCGACGCTCTAAAAGTTGTAACAAGTTTTCACCTGTAGAACCTTTTATACGCGCTGCTTCTTTGTAGTAGTTACGGAATTGTTTTTCTAACACACCATAAATACGACGTACTTTCTGTTTTTCACGTAACTGCAATGCATAATCTGATAAACGTGTACGACGTGCGCCATGCTGACCAGGTACCTGATCTAATTTACATTTGCTGTCGAGTGGACGTAAGGAAGATTTAAGTTCTAAATCTACGCCTTCACGACGACTGAGTTTACATTTTGGTCCAGTATATTTAGCCATATTCTTATCTCAGTCTTGATCTATACACGGCGTCGTTTTGGAGGACGACAACCGTTATGTGGAATCGGAGTTACATCAGAAATATTTGTGATTTTAAAACCCGCATTATTCAATGAACGAATAGCAGATTCACGACCTGGGCCAGGACCACGCACTAAAACTTCAAGGGTTTTCATGCCGTAATCTTTTGCTCGTGTACCTGCACGTTCTGCCGCGACCTGTGCCGCGAACGGTGTACTTTTACGTGAACCACGAAAACCTGAACCACCAGAAGTCGCCCAGGCTAAGGTGTTGCCCTGACGATCAGTAATGGTAACAATGGTGTTATTAAATGTTGCATATACGTGTGCAACACCATCTATTACGGTACGTGTTATCTTTTTCTTTGCTTCAGGCTTCGCCATTTGAATACTCTGTGTCTAAAATTATTCGGTTATTTACTTCTTCTATCTCGCGACTCTATCTTGTTATCGGACGGCGTGGACCTTTGCGTGTACGTGCATTGGTTTTTGTACGTTGGCCACGTAGCGGTAAACCACGACGATGACGGATACCACGGTAACAACCCAGATCCATTAAACGCTTAATGCTCATTGATACTTCACGGCGTAGATCACCTTCTACAGAATATCGACCAACTTCCGTACGCAGTGTTTCTAACTGCTCTTCAGATAATTCACCGATTTTTGCATCTTCGGCAATACCCGCAGCTGCACATATCTTTTGCGCACGTGTTTGACCCACACCGTAAATGTGCCTTAGGCCAATTACTGTGTGCTTATTTTGTGGAATATTTATACCTGCAATACGAGCCATTTTTGTTACCGTTTATTTAATCTTGCGTGTTACCGTTTATATAATCTTTCATGTAATTTTGCCACGACAAAGCCGGCAATTTTACTAACAATATATGTCTAAATCAATAGGTTTATCAAGTTATCAATCGTGGATCAAATCAACCCTGACGCTGTTTATGACGAGGGTCAGTACAAATTACACGTACGACACCGCTTCGCTTAACAATTTTACAATTGCGACACATTTTTTTTACTGATGCACGTACTTTCATTTTCTTAATCCTGCTGCTTTAATAACTTTTCTAATGTTCTATTTAGTCTATGCTCACTCTACACGAAGCGAACTGTATCAGCGTTTATACCCGTCGAGGTTAGCTTTCTTCATAATACCTTCATACTGGTGCGACATCAGATGTGATTGTATCTGCGCCATAAAGTCCATTACCACTATAACGATAATCAATAAAGATGTACCGCCGAAATAAAATGGAACATTCCAATATAAAATCAAAAATTCAGGTAATAAACAAACTGCTGTTATATACATCGCACCAACGAAGGTTAAGCGTGTCATTACCTTATCAATATATTTTGCTGTTTGCTCACCAGGACGTATACCGGGAATAAACGCACCGCCCTTCTTCAAATTGTCTGCTGTATCACGCGCATTAAACTGCAATGCGGTATAAAAGAAACAGAAAAATATAATCGCAATGGCAAATAAAATAATATAAAGCGGTTGTCCCGGCGATATTTTACTCGCTATGTCCGACAACCATTCCATACCTTCTGATTGCCCTGTCCAGCTTGCCATTGTTGCTGGAAACAAAATAATACTTGAAGCAAAAATAGGTGGAATTACACCCGCCATATTTAACTTCAGTGGCAAATGGCTACTTTGCGCCTGATATAAACGTCTACCTTGTTGCTTCTTCGCATAGTTAACTGTAATGCGCCGTTGCCCTCTTTCTATAAAGACAACAAATGCGGTTACTGACACAGCTAAAACAAACAACACAATAATCGCCAGGGTATGTAATTCACCGGTTCTAACTAATTCTAATGTTCCACCTACCGCAGAAGGTAAACCGGCAACGATACCAGCAAAAATTATTATCGAAATACCATTGCCAATACCACGTTCTGTTACCTGTTCACCCAACCACATTAAGAACATGGTGCCAGTAACTAAGGCGACTGCAGCGGTAAATATAAAACTTGCGCCCGGGTTCATCACTAATGGTGACGAACCTATCGACTGACTCTGTAGTGCGGTCGATATGCCGATAGACTGGAAGGTTGCCAATACCAAAGTAAAGTAGCGGGTGTACATTGCTATTTTACGACGACCGGGCTCACCTTCTTTTTTCAGCTGCTCTAACTTAGGCACGGTTACCGCTAGTAACTGCATAATAATCGATGCCGAAATATAAGGCATAATACCTAGCGCGAAGAGAGACATACGTCCCAACGCACCACCCGAAAACATATTAAACACACCAAGAATACTGCCTTTTTGCTGATCAAATAAGGTTGACAGTACCGTTGGGTCAATACCCGGAACAGGAATAAATGTACCTATTCGAAAAACGATTAATGCACCTACAACAAATAAAAGACGTCGCTTTAATTCCGAAAAATTAGGGTTACTTGCCATTTAGTATTTAGATAAATAAAAGCGTTTAACAAGCTTTATTTAACATCCTCAATTTTACCGCCAGCTGCTTCAATCGCTTTGCGCGCGCCGGGCGTTACCTTTATACCTTTCAATGTTACTGCTTTTGTTATTTTACCCGAGTCGATTACTTTCGCTTTCAGGCTAATTGCAGGAATAACATTCGCGGCTATTAATGCTGCAACATCGATGACGTCAGCGTTAATTTTCATTAATTCATATAAACGTACTTCGGCACTTCGTTTAAATGAGCGTGAATTAAAACCAACTTTAGGTAAGCGGCGTTGCAAAGGCATTTGACCACCTTCAAACCCGACTTTAGTAAAACCACCAGAACGTGACTTTTGACCTTTGTGACCACGACCACAGGTTTTACCCGTACCAGAACCAATACCACGTCCGACACGTTTCGCATTTTTCTTGCTGCCTGGTGCAGGCTGAAGTGTATTTAATTGCATTACATCCGACATTTCATTAAGCCTCTTCAACACTAACCATGTAATAAATTTTATTGATCATGCCACGATTCTCAGGTGTATCCCGAACTGTTGCAGTATGATGCGTACGTAACAAACCTAAACCACGCGCACAAGCTTTATGTGATTTCAAGCGACCGATTGTGCTTTTAGTTAGCGTTACTTTTAATTCTTTGTTAGCCATGAGCTGTACCTGAACCTACTCTAATATCTACTAATAAACGTTAGTGCTATTGTATCTAAAGATATTTATCTTAAGGATACTTAACCTATGATCTCTTCAACTTTTTTGCCGCGTTTAGCTGCGACATATTCAGGAGAAGACATCGAAGAAAGGCCATTAATCGTTGCACGAACCACATTAACTGGATTACGTGTACCATTAATTTTAGCCAGTACATTTTTAACACCAACCGCTTCAAAAACAGCGCGCATCGCACCACCTGCAATAATACCGGTACCATCTGAAGCGGGTTGCATGTACACGTTTGCAGCACCATGAATACCTGTTACAGGATGTTGCAATGTTTCACCTTTAAGTGGCACTGCTTTCATATTTTTACGTGCTTTATCCATTGCTTTTTGAATAGCAAGCGGTACTTCCTTCGCTTTACCATAACCAAAACCAATCGTACCATTGCCATCACCCACAACTGTTAGTGCAGTGAAACCAAATTGACGACCACCTTTAACTACTTTTGCTACACGATTAACAGCAACCAATTTTTCAATAAAGTCATCTTTATTATTTGCTGATGAGTCTGCTTGTGCCATGCTAAAACCTATAATTAAACTTTAATAAATAGGGTTTGTTATTAAACCCTGAT
>CAZCOZ010000032.1:11624-20458 GCA_964500555.1 uncultured Thiotrichaceae bacterium
TAAAACTCTAAACCGCCTTCACGCGCAGCTTCTGCTAATGCTTTTACACGTCCGTGGTAACGAAACCCAGAACGATCAAATGCCACATTAGTTACACCTGCTGATTTTGATTGCTCTGCAATTGCTTTACCAACAAGTGATGCAGCATCAACATTACCAGTATATTTCGCATCACCTGCAATAGCTTTTTGTACTGTTGACGCTGCTGCTACAACGGTACTACCGTCAGGTGTAATAACCTGTGCATATATATGACGAGGCGTACGGTGAATCGTTAAACGATGCGCACCTAGCTCACTGATTTTTGCGCGTGTCCTTTTTGCACGACGCAATCTGTTTACTTTTTTAGATATCATAATTCTGCTCTACTTACTGCCTTATTTAAATTGGCTCGTCTTAAATCAGCTCGTCTCAATTCTTTACTGTCTATTTCTTCTTAACTATTTTTTCTTGGCTTCTTTACGAATCACACGTTCGTCCGAATATCGAACACCTTTGCCTTTATATGGCTCTGGTGGACGATACGCTCTAATTTCTGCACACACCTGACCGACTTTTTGTTTATCTGCACCTTTAACATTTATTTCTGTCTGACTTGGTGTTTCAACCGTGATACCTTCTGGTATAGCGTATTTAACAGGGTGTGAAAAACCCAATGAAAGGTCTAATACATTGCCCTGCATTTGTGCTCTGTAACCAACACCAACAAGCTGAAGTTGTTTACTAAACCCTTGCGTAACACCGATCACCATATTATTAACAAGTGATCGCATTGTGCCAGCCATCGCCATGCTGCCTTTCGAATCATCAGTTGGCGCAAAAGTAAGCACACCATCATCTTGCTTGATGCTTACTGCTTTATGAAGCTCTAATGATAAAGACCCTTGCTTGCCTTTAGCAGTAACTGTTTGTCCATTGATGGTAACTTCTGCACCAGACAACTCAACAGGTTTTTTAGCTATTCGTGACATTGTTCTACTCTTGCTTTATTTATCTATGTTTAATAATTATGTAATGTAAGCGCTGATTACGATACAGTACAAAGAATTTCGCCACCACGACCACTGTCGCGTGCCTGCCGATCAGTCATCACACCTGCTGATGTAGAAATGATCGCAATACCTAAACCGTTTAAAATTTTAGGCAGTTCGTTTTTGTTTTTGTATATACGCAAACCAGGACGACTAACACGTTTTAAATCGTCGATTACTGCACGACCTTCATAATACTTTAGAGTAATCGTTAAGCTTGGCTTAGCCGCACCGTCACTTGAAAAATCAGTAATGTAACCTTCGTCTTTTAATACTTTTGCAATCGCCACCTTTAACTTAGATGATGGCATAGTGACATCAAATTTCGACGCTGATTGCGCATTACGAACGCGCGTTAACATATCTGCTACAGGATCTGTCATCATAATGAATTACCTACTTATCTCTACCAGCTGGCCTTAACTAGACCAGGAATATCGCCACGCATAGCGGCCTCACGTAATTTATTTCTACATAAACCAAACTTGCGGAATACACCATGAGGACGGCCCGTTATACGACAACGATTACGTCCACGTGAACGGCTAGAATCTCTTGGCAATGTTTGCAACTTACGTTGTGCTTCCATTTTCTCATCGAAGCTTGCTTCCTGATCAAGCAATACTGCTTTAAAGACAGCACGTTTTTCAGCATATTGTTTCGCTAAACGAGTACGTTTGTGCTCGCGAGCTACCATAGATTTTTTAGCCATACTTATTTACTACCTTGCCTTATTTCTTATCACGGCTTTCGCCTTTAAAGGGGAAATTAAATTCTTTTAACAATGCCAGACCACTTTTGTTGTCACGTGCAGTTGTTGTAATACAAATATCCATTCCACGAATTTTATCGATTTTTTCGTATTCGATTTCCGGAAAAATAATTTGCTCTTTGATACCCATGTTGTAGTTACCACGACCATCAAATGATTTTGGATTTAAGCCACGAAAATCACGTTCACGTGGGATTGAAATACTAATCAAACGATCAAGGAACTCATACATTTGCTTGCTACGTAATGTCACTTTACAACCAATTGGGTAACCGTCACGCACTTTAAAAGATGCAACTGATTTACGAGCCAATGTAGTAACAGGTTTTTGACCAGTAATTTTTTCCATATCACCTAAAGCATGTTCCAGTACTTTTTTATCACCTATTGCTTCACCTAAACCCATGTTTAAAGTGATTTTTGTAATACGAGGCACATCCATCACATTTTTAAATGCGCCTGTAGCCATTAAATTTTTAACGACTGTACTACGATAATATTCTTGTAATCTTGACATAACTTTATTTACCTATGACTACCTTATACGTCCACGACTTCGCCGTTAGATTTAAAGTAACGAACTTTACGACCGTCATCTAACTGTTTAAAACCAACGCGATCGCCTTTATTTGTGATCGGGTTAAACATCATTACGTTTGAAATATTCAATGACATTTCTATTTCAACAATACCACCTTCAACACCTGCTGCTGGATTTGGTTTGGTATGTTTTTTAGCCATGTTAATGGCTTCAACCAAAACACTGTTTTCATCTGCACGTAAGACTGTACCTTTACGGCCTTTGTCTTTTCCAGCGATGACAATGATTTGATCACCTTTTTTAATACGTTTCATGACGCTTTACCTAAAATCTTTCTACTTAAATCAACTACAGAAAATCAATCACAGAATTTCGTTACAAACTTTTCTACAAAACTTCGCTACAATACTTCAGGAGCAAGTGAAACAATTTTCATAAACTTTTCATTACGCAGTTCACGAGTCACTGGCCCAAAAATACGTGTACCAACCGGTTGCAAATTCGCATTTAAAATAACAGCTGCATTGCTATCGAAACGAATTGATGAACCATCAGAGCGACGTACACCCTTTCTAGTACGTACAACTACCGCATTGTAAACTTCACCTTTTTTAACTTTACCGCGCGGTATAGCATCTTTAATACTAACCTTAATCACGTCACCCACTGATGCGTAGCGGCGATGAGAGCCACCTAAAACTTTGATACACATCATTCTGCGTGCACCGCTGTTATCAGCTGAATCTAAAATTGTTTGCATTTGAATCATGGCTTATACCTATACCTTATGCGATTGCTAATTAAAGCTCTGCCGCTTTTTCAACAATTTTTACTAGTTTCCAGGACTTGGTCTTGGACATTGGACGACATTCTTCTACCAGAATTGTGTCGCCTTTATTACATTCGTTGGCTTCATCATGTATGTGCAACTTAGTTGAACGCTTAATAAACTTGCCATAAACTGGATGCTTAATACGACGCTCAATCATAATAGTGGCTGATTTGTCGCCAGCACTGCTAGTAACCAAACCTTGTACTGTTCTTTTATTTGCTGCTGTTGTGCCTGCAGCACTTTCAACGTTAGTCATTATGACTCACCTTTCTGGTTTACTAGATTCATTTCAGTCAAGACAGTTTTAATACGTGCTATGTCATGACGTACGATGCTAAAACGATGAATCTTAGGTGTATTACCTGAACCCATTTGCATACGCAAATTAAACTGTTCACGACGTAGGTTTACCAGTTCTACATTTAAATCTTTTGTAGACATTTTTCTATATTCAGTAGCAGTAGCCATTTACATCACCGCGCGTATTACAAAGGTTGTTTTAATTGGTAGTTTGTTCGCCGCCAAACGAAATGCTTCACGTGCGTCCTCTTCAGATACACCTTCCATCTCATACAAAACAGTTCCAGGCTGTACTTTTGAAACCCAGTGATCAACGTTACCTTTTCCTTTACCCATACGAACTTCTAATGGTTTATTAGAAATTGGAACATCAGGAAATATACGAATCCAAATTTTACCTGTACGCTTTACTTTACGTGTCATTGCACGTCGAGCTGCTTCGATTTGACGTGCAGATACACGACCACGTTCAACCGCTTTTAATCCAAACTCGCCAAAACTGACTTTGTTTCCAGACTGGGCAAGTCCACGGTTTTTGCCTTTGAACATTTTGCGAAATTTTGTACGCTTTGGTTGTAACACGTTCTTATCCTCTATTTATAACGTTAGTTATAATTACTTAGCGCTAGCGCCTGATTTAGCTGAGTCTTTTTTATCAGCTTCTTTATAAAGATCA
The DNA here is from genome assembly GCA_964500555.1 of uncultured Thiotrichaceae bacterium. Classification (GTDB taxonomy): domain Bacteria; phylum Pseudomonadota; class Gammaproteobacteria; order SZUA-229; family SZUA-229. The sequence continues at coordinate 15,777 of CAZCOZ010000032.1, forward strand.
AATATTTCACCTTTATAAATCCAGACTTTAATACCTAAAATACCGTATGTGGTCAATGCTTCGTGTGTACCGTAATCGATATCAGCACGTAACGTATGCAATGGCACACGACCTTCGTGATATTGCTCACTACGCGCAATTTCCGCACCGTTCAAGCGACCACCAATTTTAATTTTTATACCTTGCGCACCCATACGCATTGTATTTTGAATTGAACGTTTCATTGCACGTCTAAACATGACACGACGCTCAAGCTGTTGCGCAATACTTTCCGCAACCAATTTTGCATCTAATTCTGGCTTACGAATTTCTTCGATATTTACCTTTACACTATTTACGTGCAAACCCATAAGAGCCGAAATTTCTTTACGAAGAATCTCAATATCCGCACCTTTTTTACCAATCACAACGCCAGGTCGTGCAGTGTGAATAGTAACGTTTGCAGAACCTGTAGGACGTTCTATTTGTATGCGACTGACATTTGCACTGGCTAACTTCTTACGCAAGTGCTCGCGAACTTCGATATCTGAATTTAATAGATTTGGAAAGTCTTTTTTCGATGCGTACCATTTTGCATTCCAATCTGCTGAAATACCTAAACGCATACCTACTGGATGTACTTTTTGTCCCATGTTTTTTGTCTCTCTAACCTACTTATTTGTCAGCGTTACTTATCAGTCTTACTTATCAGAAACACAAACCGTTATATGGCTTGTACGTTTTAAAATTCTGTTAGCACGGCCTTTCGCACGTGGCCGAATACGCTTCATTGTTGGGCCTTCATCTACAAAGACTTTTAAAACATGAAGCTCATCAATATCAGCACCTTCGTTATGCTCTGCATTTGCAATTGCAGATTCCAGTACTTTCTTCATTAGATCAGATGCTTTAGTGACACCAAAATTTAATGCGTCTAATGCTTTATCAATTGGTAACCCACGAATTTGGTCAGCAATCAAGCGAACCTTCTGAGGCGAAATTCGCGCATATCTATGTTTTGCAATAACTTCCACAATAAATACCTATTTACTTAACCTTTTTATTAGCAGTATGGCCACGATAAGTACGAGTCAATGCAAACTCACCCAACTTATGACCTACCATGTTTTCATTTACCAAAACAGGTATGTGCTGCTTACCGTTATGTACCGCAATGGTCAAACCAACCATTTCGGGGAAAACTGTTGAACGACGAGACCAGGTTTTAATTGGCTTGCGATCTTTAGTTTCAACCGCTTTGTTCACTTTATTGAGCAGGTGATGATCAATAAATGGACCTTTTTTTAATGAACGTGGCACTTACTTTTCCTCGAATCGTATACTTTATAAATTAAATTATTTAGCGTGTAATAATTACTTGCTGTAACTATTTATGACCGACTATTTGTTTCTGCGACGCAGAACCATATTATCGGTACGTTTGTTACTACGTGTTCTATAACCTTTCGTCGGTGTACCCCATGGTGATACTGGATGACGACCACCCGATGTACGACCTTCACCACCACCATGTGGATGATCAACAGGGTTCATTACCACACCACGAACGGTGGGACGAACACCACGCCAGCGAGTCGCACCCGCTTTACCTAATGAACGTAATGCATGTTCTGCATTACCGACTTCACCGATCGTCGCGCGACAATCAATATGAATCTTACGCATTTCACCTGAACGTAAACGCAATGTTGCGTACATACCTTCACGTGCAAGTAACTGTGCTGTGACTCCCGCACTGCGGGCAATTTGCGCGCCTTTACCAGGCTTCATTTCAATACAATGAATCTGCGTTCCAACAGGAATGTTAGCAATCGGCAATGTGTTACCTGCACGAATCGGCGCATCACTACCTGATTGAAGCGTATCACCCGCACTCACACCTTTAGGTGCAATAATGTACGTTTTTACGCCATCCTTATAAACCAATAGCGCAATATTTGCAGTGCGGTTTGGATCGTATTCAATACGCTCAACACGCGCTGGAATACCGTCTTTATTACGTTTGAAATCAATAAGACGGTAACGTTGTTTGTGACCACCACCAATATGACGCACACTAATACGCCCAGCATTATTACGACCACCGGACTTACTTTTACTTTCAGTCAGCGTACGCTCTGGCGAACCTTTGTGCAGCTCTTTATTTACAACCTTAACGACAAAACGGCGTCCAGGTGAGGTAGGTTTAGTTTTTACTATTGCCATGACTAACTATAACTCTTTATTTAAATATCTAGACTAAACTGTCTACTTCGCACCAGCGAAATCAATATCATTATCTGCCGCTAAAGTAACGTACGCTTTGCGAACATCGGAACGCTTACCAAGGCGACCACCAAAACGTTTTGTTTTACCCTTAACGTTAAGAATACGAACTTTTTCTACTTTCACTTTAAACACGCCTTCAACCGCCTGCTTAACTTCTGATTTTGTTGCTGTTTCTACAACACGAAATACATGTTGATGACTTTCGTCAGCAAGTATCGATGCTTTTTCTGATACATGTGGAGCAAGCAATATCTGATACATACGTTCTTCATTCATTATTTGCTCTCCTCTGCCGACTGCTGCCCGTCTACAAGCTGCTCTTCAATCGCACGAATCGCACCAACGGTAGCAACCACATGGTCATAACGAACCAGACTAACTGGATTCATACCGGCAACATCAGTGATTTCAACATAAGCCAGGTTACGTGCAGCTAAATATAACTTCTCATCACCAGTCTCAGTAATGAATAATGTTTTAGCAACACCCAACTCTTCCAACTTAGCTGCCATCTGCTTTGTTTTAGGCGCATCAACAGTAATGTCATCAATTACCAATAAACGTTTCTGGCGATTCAACTCAGACAAAATAGAACGCATACCGGCTCTATACATTTTTTTGTTTAATTTCTGCGTGTAGTCACGTGGTTGCGCTGCAAATGTTACGCCACCGCTACGCCATAATGGACCACGACTGGTACCTGCACGTGCACGGCCAGTGCCTTTTTGATTCCATGGTTTTGCGCCCCCGCCACTTACTGCCGAACGGTTTTTCTGTGCTTTTGTACCTGCGCGTGCAGCAGCCATATAAGCTGTCACCAACTGATGAATCAAGCTTTCTTTGTATTCAAGACCAAACACTGCATCTGATACAGCGATTGTTTCTTTACTTTTATGTAATTGCAGATCCACGATATATATCTCTTATTTAATCTTTTATTTTCGCTTATTTGACTGCGGCTTTAATTACTACGTCGCCACCTTTATGACCAGGAACCGAGCCTTTCACTAATAGCAAGCCACGCTCAAGATCAACTTTTACTAATTCAAGCGACTGTATTGTGCGTTGCACATTACCCATGTGGCCTGACATTTTTTTACCTTTAATAACTCGACCCGGCGTTTGACACATACCAATCGAACCATTCGAACGATGCGAAATAGAGTTACCGTGAGTCGCATCTTGCATGGTGAAATTATGTCGTTTAATACCACCTTGAAAACCTTTACCAATCGTACGACCAGTAACATCAACTTTCTGGCCAACTTCAAATATTCCAAGTGATATTTCACCACCGACCGCCAGGTCAGCAACTTCTTTATCGTTTACACGGAATTCCCATAAACCTCGACCCGCTTCAGTACCCGCTTTCGCGAAATGACCTGCCATTGGCTTAGTAACGCGTGATGCTTTTCTTGTACCCGTTGTTATCTGAACAGACTGATAACCATCTGTTTCGTTTGTTTTAACCTGGGTAATGCGGTTAGGCGCAACCTCAATAACACTAACAGGAATAGAATGACCATCCTCAGTGAAGACGCGCATCATTCCCGCTTTTTTACCTACAACACCAATAGCCATGACGAATCCTGCTCGTTAAAAAAACTAGCTTCTCAATATAATTATTTAAATAATATTCAAATCTATATATTTAGATCTCAATACAGATTAAATCTATTCGAGAAAACCAGTCATTTGCTCGCAACCCTGAAGATCACAATCAATAAAATTATTTTATATATCGGTCGAGAATTAAACTCACTCTCGAGCTCTGATTTTCGTAGTTTCCTTAATTCAGAACTGATTCAGTTAAGAACCATTTCTAGCTTTGAATTCAATTTTTAAATCAAACTCAAGGACTTACGATAATTATGTCTTTGTGCCGCAACTTTCGCCGTGATGATAGACAACCAAACGGATTGTTAGCCGAGCAACAAAGGCGCGTAGTATAACAGCTTTACTTCTAAGCGATAGTACTAATTTAGCTTAATTTGAACATCAACACCCGCAGACAAGTCCAGCTTCATTAAAGCATCAACCGTCTTATCTGTAGGATCAATAATATCCATCATACGTTTGTGTGTACGAATTTCGTACTGGTCACGTGCGTTTTTATTCACATGCGGCGAAATAAGAATAGTCACGCGTTCTATTTTCGTTGGTAATGGAATAGGACCCTTAACATGAGCACCAGTACGCTTAGCAGTTTCAACGATCTCACTGGCTGATTTATCAATCAGGTGATGATCGAAAGCTTTTAAACGAATTCTTATGTGTTGATTTGCCATAATTCTCTCTTAATTTACGTCTCTTTATCTTTAAACCTTAAATATCTATAACGACCCATTCAGCTTCTATTGAAAATCGCTGCTGAGTTGTTATTACTCAATAATTTTTGCCACTACGCCCGCACC
>CAZCOZ010000033.1:0-2221 GCA_964500555.1 uncultured Thiotrichaceae bacterium
ATAGACATTGATTTATCACCATCACCAATAACTTCCAGTGTTTTCAGGCGAATCGTACGTGTGCTGACATCACCCTGTTTGTTGCGCAATTCCATTACCATATTGGCAGTGAAGTCGCTGAATCCTGTATCGCGTTTGTCTGCTTCGATAGCGATAGCCATACCTTTTTCAGTACTATCAGTCCCAGCATTATCCGTCTTTGTTGCAGTGTCTTCAGCATACAGTGCGCCAGATGCTAATAGTAAAAAGGGAATGAAAAAGTTTGGTTTATATTTTATTTTTATCATAGTCATTATTAAAGCCTATTTGCTGCGTGAAAATTTTATTAACAGAGGAGGTAAAAAAGTAAGATCAATAACAAGCGCGAGGAAAATAACCACACTGGTTAATAATCCCATGCTGGAATTTAAATCAAAGTGCGACTGTGCCAGAATCATAAAGCCAGCAATCAAAACGAATGATGTGACGAGCAATGCAAGGCCAACGCTATTGAATGCATAACGTACGGCGTCTTCTGCATTCAAACCTTTTTCTCTTCGAGCGCGTAAATATTTACTTAAAAAATGCACGGTGTCATCAACCACAATACCCAGGGTCATACCCGTAACAATGGACAATCCAATACCAACCTGTCCAACGGTTAGCCCCCAGATGCCGAATGCGGCTAGAGCAGGGGTTAGATTCGGGATTAAACTGATTAGTCCATACTTTAGTGAACCCAGGAAGAAGATGAGTATCAACGATATAAATATAAGCGCGATGCTAGTGCCGATCAGCATGCTATTAATATTTCGTTTACCTAAATGAGCAAACATAACAGTTGGCCCACTGCTATAAGCGGTAACGTTGGGGATGTTTTCCTTAATCCATTTTGCTGCCGCTTCATCAAATGCGATGACTTCATTGGAGGAAAGCGTTTTTAAAGTAACCGCAATTTTTGTTGCGGATTTGTCAATATCAATTTGATTGTTTAAATCTAAACCATAAGGCAGCGACATTTCGTACAATAATAAATATTGTGCGGCAAGATTCCTCTCGTCAGGTAGTTTTTGCCATGCAGGATCATCACCGTGCATATTTTTATTTAGTCGTTTGAATGTGTCAGAAATCGTTTGTACGTGAATCACATCAGGCAGGCTACGTAAATGTTGCGAAAATTTTGCAACGCTAGCAAGGTAATCAGGTTCGCTAATACCGCCTGACTCACCTGTGCCTAATGCATAATCAATATAATAAACACCGGTTAGATGTTCCGAAGCGTAATCAGAATCACGTCGAAACTCGATACTTTCATCAAAGTAAGAAACAAATTGATCGTTTAATTCATTGAGTGGGACTAAAGCCGCGAGTCCAAGAATGACAATCATGTTGCCTATGAGTAATGGTTTTTGTTTTGCAATTACAAATTCGGCAAAGCGGCCCATTAACTGTTTGCCAGCCACTTCTTTTTTTCCACTGGCAGGTAAGATAGCAATGGCTGCCGGTAAGAATGTAATGGAAAAAATAAAGGCAGCAGCAACGCCCATGGCAGCAATATTGCCTAAGTCATGGAACGGTGGTGCGTCACTGAAATTTAAGCTTAAGAAGCCAAGAATGGTGGTTATTGTTGTAACTAATATTGGGCGAAAGTTAATTCGCATACTTTCGGTAATGGCGTCATTTTTACTTTTCCCTAACGCCACTTCATGCCGCATGGTAACCAGTAAATGTACCGCATCTGCAATCGCCATAGTTAGAATCATAATCGGGGCTGACATAACAGGAGGCGACAATAAAATGCCAAACCAGCCTGCGAGCCCCATGGCGGTAAAAACTGAAAGAAAGATCATAATGACGGTGGCAAACGTCGCACTGATATTGCGTAGCATGACGAATAACACAAGTATAATAAAGCCTAGCGCAAGGGGATATAAATTTGCGACATCATCTTTGCTAGCTTCGGGAAAGGCGTTATTCATCATTGCCATGCCCACCAGACGAATTTCAACGTTGGGGTATTTCTCCAGCATACGCTGTTTGATTTCACGTGCAGATGCAACCGCTTTTGGCACTTCATCTAGCGCCAGGCCGGGTAATTGTATGGTGGCATTTATGCCTGCAAATTTACTGTCAGGTGATATTAAGCGATGAACTAACATCGGTTCGTTAACCGCGATGGACTGTATTTTGGTTAATTCGTTTTCGGTTAATGTGTCTGGGTTTAGAACTAAATCATCAACCA
>CAZCOZ010000033.1:2321-14675 GCA_964500555.1 uncultured Thiotrichaceae bacterium
TCACCAAAGAACATGCGATAGTCATTACTGAAACCAAGAAACTGTCCGCCGTATGCGGCCGCGACAACCAGTGCGATGGACGCAAGCACGACCAGATATTTCCAGCGTATTACCCATCGTGTATAGGATTCAATCATTGCTTTTTCTCCCTTATTTTTAATTTATTCTTTTGGGTTAATTGCTCTAGTTCATCAGCAAATACAGCAGATGAAATTTTTTCGAATAATGCTTCATTATCAATAACATTATCGGGTGTGTTGCTTAATGGTTGCCATTGATAACCATCAAGATAGATATTTGAGTTATGCCACAACATTTTTACCACGGGACTAAAACCTAATTCATTCAGTGAAATGTCGGATTGGTTAAGTAATAAAGCACCATAGTGCATTGACCAGCAACCGAACACAATAGTTTTAACATAGTCCTGATATTTTCTATCCAGGTCACCGCAATCGATCGCTTCCTGCACGATACGTTGTGTAATGAGTGTGACGTCATGTTCCAGTGATTTCAGTTCAGCCATTTTTTTATCGCTAACTTTTTCACGAACGGCATTGGTTTTTACGGTTTGAATATTGTGTGTGTCTAAAGGGTGCAGCTGATTATACAGTGAGTAACCGATACCAATTGCAGAATAACGTTCGCGCGTTGAACCCTGATAGTCGTACGCTCGTTGAAAGATGCCGAGCAGGTTATTTAAGCTGCGGCAACAAAGTGAACCAACAATGTCTTCTTTGCTGACAAAATGGTTGTATAAGGTTCCTTTGGAGTATTCGACGGCTTCAGCGATTTTATCCATGGTCAAAAAGTTGTAGCCATATTCATGCATCATCGCTTGTGCTGTATCGAGGATAAGCGTTTCGCGTTGGAAAAGTTCTCGCTGTTTTCGTGTTTGAGCTTGCATGATCGTGGCCATTATGACGAAACGTCAAAAAATGTCAACTAGTCCAATAATTAGACAATTGAGTGACTAAGTTCACTTATTCATTATTTGACTGGTTATGGCTGTGCGATTGCGCCGCTATGGTGTAACAGAAGAGCAATACTTTCCGCCAGCAGTTGGTAGCCTTTTGTATTGGGGTGAATATGATCCGATTTTAGTGAGGCTTTAGAGAGAATATCGCCTAAAATTTCACTTTCCATTGCCAGCTTGTTGGCGTCAGCTAGTTTCTGGTAAATAGGTGAAGCATTTAAGAACAGGCCAAATTCGGGTACAGCGATAAGTACAACGGGAATATTGTGTTGCTTGGCGAGATTGATCATTTGTTGAATATTATCCTGCGTACTGCTGAGATTCAGCTTTCGTAAAATATCGTTGCCACCATGACAGAGAATAATAAGATCAGGTTGATGCTGTGTAATTAATGCCGGTAAACGGAGCAAGCCCTCCTGACTTATTTCACCAGGAATACCCGCATTGATCACTTTGATGTGTGTGAGTTTCTGGTTAATTATTTTTTCCAGTACAGATGGATAGGCGTAGTTTAGACTGGTGCCAGTACCGTGCGTTAGACTATCACCAAAGCTTAAAATGACGGCATTGTCAGTGAGTGGCGGTAGTGTGATTTTATTATCGCAAGCGGCAATAAACAGGGTGAACAAAATTATAAATACTGGTTTTATCATTGGGTATAATTATCTAGTTGTTATTTTCCTTGTTACAAATATTCAAGTTATAATCTATATTCACAAGCGATTTCAACGGCGATTTCAAAAGCGACTTCAACAGCGAATCCGAAATCTAAATTTCATGTTTCAACTACGTTTTCTCATATGATACCCGACAAAGATTATTCCTTTTCACGCGTTTATCCACTGTTAAATTTAACCGCAACAATAAAATCGGTTGCCGAAGATTTTATTGTTGAAGAAAATGTCTCGATTGAAATGTCAGGTGAAGGCGAGCATTGCTGGATCTATTTAAAAAAACGACACTGTAACACGGACTGGATTGCTGAACGTTTAGCAAAATATTGTGGTGTAAAAAGGATGGCTGTTTCTTATGCGGGGTTAAAAGATCGGCGTGCAGTAACGTCACAGTGGTTTAGTATTCAATTACCCGGTTTACCGACACCTGACTGGGATGTTTTTGAAGCCAGCTTTTCGGAGGATGCTTCTGAAGGCATGCCTGAAGACTTGCCTGAAGACATGACTGACAATGTATCTAAAAACAACTATCAGGAATCTGTAAAAATTTTGCAGTGTTTTAGACACAATAGAAAATTACAGCGTGGTGCATTAAACAGTAATTCATTTTCAATTATTCTAAGGGATTTAAATGATACCAGTGAGCAAGCGTTTGATCGGTTAGTCCAACGTTGCCAAACAATAGCAGAACAAGGCGTGCCAAACTATTTTGGTTTGCAGCGATTCGGTCGTCATTATAATAATCTTGATCAGGCGGTTAAGATGTTTTCGAATCCACGATATAAGTTAGCAAAATCTAAACGAGGCATGTATTTATCGGCTGCACGTTCATGGATGTTCAATTGTATTTTATCGGCGCGTATTGAGCAAAATGTTTGGGCCTCTCGTTTAGCGGGTGATGCTTTTATGCTGGATGGTAAGAGTGCATGCTTTAAAGATGATAGGTTCAAGGATGATGGGAATGAACAGGAAGGTATTAAACAACGGTTAGCGCATAATGAAATACATCCTACTGCTGTTTTATGGGGAGAAGGCGATACCATGGTGGATGCTGCGGCAGTCGAGCTAGAGTCATCAATTATTTCACAATATCCGGTGTATCGCGATGGTCTGGTTGCAGCGCGTGTGCGTGCGCAACGTCGATCATGTCGAGTCGTGCCTCGTGATGTTACTTTTGTTCGTCAGAAAGATGATTTTATGATTTCCTTTACGTTACCATCAGGATGTTATGCAACAGTGGTTTTAGATGAGATTTTTTCTCAATTGACTGTTTTTGGATAAGCCTTAAAATACTGAATTATGCTACTATTAACTGAAATTACAGGCTGAAATTGTAGACAGTCACATTACAAAATATGAATCCAAATTATCTTGATTTTGAACAACCCATTGCAGACTTAGAAGCGAAAATTAAAGAGCTTCGCTATGTTGGTGATGACAGTGAAATTAATCTTGGCGATGAAATTACAAAATTAGAGGAAAAATCGAAAGCCCTAACGAAGTCTATTTTTAATAAATTGACCGCGTGGCAAACCTCGAAACTCGCACGTCATCCAATGCGACCTTACACTTTCGATTACATTGAGCGCATCTTTACTGATTTTCAGGAGTTACACGGCGATAGGGCTTTTGCAGACGATGAAGCTTTGGTCGGTGGTTTAGCTCGACTTGATGGTCGTTCAGTAATGGTTATCGGTCACCAGAAAGGGCGTGATACAACAGAAAATATTCGTCGTAATTTTGGTATGCCAAAACCAGAAGGTTACCGTAAAGCATTGCGCTTAATGAAACTGGCAGAACGTTTCCGTATTCCTGTTATTACTTTTATTGATACCCCAGGTGCTTACCCCGGTATTGGTGCTGAAGAACGTAATCAATCTGAAGCCATTGCGCGTAACCTTTTTGAAATGGCCGATTTAAAAACACCGATTATTTGCACTGTTATCGGTGAAGGTGGATCAGGTGGTGCGCTTGCGATTGGTGTGGGAGATCGTGTGATGATGCTGGAATACAGCACATATTCTGTTATATCGCCTGAAGGCTGTGCTTCGATTTTATGGAAGAGTGCAGATAAAGCATCCGTTGCCGCTGAAGCGATGGGTATTACCGCAAAAAGTTTAAAAGAAGCCGGCTTAATTGATCATATCATTCCAGAACCTTTAGGTAGTGCGCATCGTGATGCTGATGAGGCAGCGCGAAATGTGAAGCAAGCACTGATCGAAGGTTTAGAAAAATTTGAAAATATGGACACAGATAAACTTCTCGAACAACGTTATAAACGTTTAACCTCTTTTGGTGAGTTTGTCGAAGAGCCTGTGACTTAATGTTCCGTGACTTAATACCTTTGGCTTAATAGAAGACCCCAATGTCATTTCTTAAACGATTCCAGATTTCTCTGGAATCGTTATATGTTCCTCCTGAAAAATCACATTATGTTGTTGCCTACAGTGGTGGCGTTGATTCGCATGTGCTATTGCAGTGTTGTGCGGCTTTAAACTTACCTGTGCGTGCGATTCATATACATCATGGTTTGCAAACCGTAGCCGATGACTGGGTTGAGCATTGTCGAACTATTTGTAAACAACTTAATGTCAAACTCGATGTGATGTATGTTGATGCTAAAAAGCAGCATCGTGAGAGTCCTGAAGAATCTGCTCGTAAAGCACGTTATCAGGGGCTGCAAAATGGCTTAAGTGAGGGTGACTGTTTACTGCTGGGGCAGCATTTGAATGACCAGGCTGAAACCTTATTATTGCAATTGTTTCGAGCATCAGGCGCAGCAGGACTTTCTGCTATGCCAGCACAACGAAAAATTGGAAGTAATATTCAGCTGCGACCTTTGTTGAAATTTTCCAGGAAAGATATCGTGGTTTATGCCAGAAAAAATAATCTACATTGGGTCGAAGATCCGAGTAATGCGGATATGGTATTTGAACGAAATTTTGTCCGTAGCAAAATATTGCCATTGCTGGAAAATCGTTGGCCAGAAATAACGACGAAATTGTCATCGGCAGCAAATTTACAGGCAAATAATTTACGGGTAATGGAAGACATGGCGGCGATTGATTTAGCTAATGTGATTAAAATAGATGTGCCTGTTTCTGACTTGCGTCTCTACCCTGTGATTTCATTGCTTTCAATTTCTAAGCTCAGGCAATTGTCGTCTGCACGTTTACTTAATGTATTGCGCTACTGGATCTCGCAATCAATTGTGTTTAAGGCATCAGTACTGAAGACCTCAATAACAAGAAATTTACTTGAAGAATTAGAGCAGTCATTTGTGTATGCTCAACAGGATAGTAAAGCGGTTATTGCTTTTTCAGGGCATGTGTTTAGAAAATACCAGGACGCTTTGTATTTACTCAAACCATCGTTGAGCAAAGAAGTGATGATGGAAGTCAGTAATACTAAATTAACCTGGAACCCATCACAAGATTTAGAGATTAAGCCGTTAGCTATTAAACTTGAGCGTTTCCAACGGATGAATACTGACGCATCGAAGACAGAAAGATTGAAAACAAATTTACTCAAGGAGCAATTAAGTGTTCGTTTCAGGCAGGGAGGTGAAATTTTTCATCCTGCTAAACGTAAACATTCACAACGCTTAAAAAAGTTACTTCAGGAAGAAAATGTACCGCCGTGGGAAAGAGATTTAATTCCATTAATTTATTTTAATGATGAATTAATTGCTGTTGTGGGTTTGTGGGTTTCGAAACAGTATGCAGCCAGTGAAGGTGAAGAGGGTTGGCTTGTTAAGGTAAGTTTAATGAATAACGTGAGTAACCATTAATAAAATACCAGAATAAAATACCAGCCAATAAAAAAACCCCACTAATGAGGTTTTTTTATTGGTTCAGCTAATGACGCGCCGCTTAATAAACACGGAATAATCACGGAATAAACGCGGATTAATCATTACCACCTATACCTAAGATGTGAAGCAGGCTTAAGAATAAATTGTATATGCTGATGTATAAAGAAACAGTCGCCATAATGTAGTTAGTTTCTCCACCATGAATAATTTCACTCGTCTGGTACAGAATCAGGCCTGACATAAGCAAAATAAACATGGCTGAAACAGCTAAAGAAAGCGCTGGTATACTAAATATCATCGCGCCTATCCCTGCCAGGAAAGCCACCAGTATACCAACCATTAGGAAGCCACCCATAAAGCTGAAGTCTTTTCGGGTTGTTAATACGTAGCCTGATAACGCGAGGAAGATAGCACCTGTGCCACCCAAAGCAGTCATCATTAATTGGCTACCATTGGCAGTTGCCAGGTACATGTTAAGAATGGGACCTAATGTCAGTCCCATAAATCCTGTTAGTGCAAAGACGAAGAAAAGCCCCCAACTGCTATCGCGGAATTTAGCAGTTACAAACAGTAATGCAAAGTAGCCAACAAGCGTGAGTAAGCCAAGGTGTGGGAAATTAAACCGCATGGCAATACCCGCAGTAACAGCACTAAATAATAGTGTCATCGCCAGCAAAGCATAAGTGTTTTTTAGTACCTTATTGGTCGCCAGTATCTGTGATTCTGAACGAGTGGTTGATATTGATTGCATAGTGTTAACCTTTACCGTTAATGAATATGTGTTATCTGGGTTAGTCCCATTAATTTATTGTTAAGCTTATTGTTAAGACAAGCTTAGCATTTTAATCGATTATTGATGCTATCTAAGAGCTAAATAGTAGCAAAAAGTTCCACTTGTGATTTGTTACAAATTAGCGCCAGAGATAATGTAGCCGTAATTGGAGTATGGGGATAAAAGTATCCTTTTCAAGAGGATATGTGTGCTTTAATCGGTCAATCTGAACGTTGTTTCCCTACATCCTGTAAGTTATATTGCTTCAACTTGCGATATAAGGTGCGTTCACTGATGCCAAGCTCTTCGGCAACTTTTGCTCTATGGCCATTATATTGATGCAGTAAGGTTTCAATATGAGTCGCTTCGACATCGCTTAAGGAACCATTTGTACTTGGCGCAAGATTCGGCTTTATTTCGCGTTTAAAAGCGCGACGATCTGCGAGTGGACTAGAAAAAACACTGGTGAAATTATTGAGTTGCAGCAATTCGGGTGTGATTAAGCCGGTGCTAGAAACAGCAACGGCTTTTTGTAATACGTTATGAAGCTCACGAATATTGCCGGGATAGTCATATTTTTCCAACAGCTCAAGTGCCTCATGCGAAATACGAGCAGTGCCGTTATTGTTTGCTTTTGTATGTTCTAACATCGCATGGACTAACGGTTTTATATCGGTTCGACGCTCACGCAGTGGTGGAATGGTTATCGAAATACCCGCAATACGATAATATAAATCCGCGCGGAAAGTGCCTTGTTCAACCATTTTTCTCAGGTTATTGTGGGTTGCACAGATAACGCGGATATTGGCGTGTAAATCTTCTCTCCCACCAAGTCGACGGTAATTCCCCGTGTCGAGCGCACGTAATAATCGCCCCTGTAAAGCGAATGGAATTTCACTTATTTCATCGAGAAAGAGCGTGCCGTTTTCTGCTGATTCAATCAAACCATGACGTCGACCGACACAACCCGTAAAGGCGCCGCGTTCATGACCAAATAATTCACTTTCAAAAATACCTTCGGAGATTGACGTGCAGTCAATAGCAATGAAGGGGCTCGCTTTGCGATTTGACTTATTATGAATAAACTTGGCGGCAAGTTCTTTACCAACACCACTTTCGCCATTTAATAGAATAGGGACGTCAGAACCTGCAGCACCCGACATTTCTTCAATGCAGGCTAAAAAAGCAGGGGACGTGCCCAGCATACGTTGTTTGTCGCAGCCTAACTCATTTGATTTTGCAATGGGGAAAACAGCTTCACCAAGAAATAATTCACCATCCGTGCCATAAACGGGTGAGCCTTTAATACGCACATGCTCTTCATCATTATTTTGATCAAAATGAATATGTAACACCTCGTGTGGCGCTTTAGTTTCAAATACTTTTTTGTGGGGGCAGTCTTCACCGTTTAAATGACAGGGAATATCGGAGTGGTGTGATACTTTATGGCATTTATGACCAACGATATCTTCGGGTTCGATACCGTAAGCATTACAGTAAGCTTTATTAGCGGCAACGATCTTATAATTTTTATCGATAACAACAAAACCATTGTCAGACGCATCGATAATACTTTGCAGATTTATTTGTGCGTGGTTTCTATATGGCATAAGAGTATTCCTGAAACTGTCATAATGACATTATCTGATGTCATTATAGGCTCGGAATACAAATAAATCAAAGTCTTATGTTTAATGTGATGTCTGTCTTATATGACATAGGCAGTAGATTTGGCAGAAAGCCTTGATACGTGGGTCGAATTTGGCAGGGTAAAAAATAGGTGGAAATAATTTTGAAAAAAACACTCTATAGATCATTGAATACTTGAGGAAATCACGTAATATACCGCCTTCTCAGCAAAACTGAGAATTCGGAAGGGTGGCTGAGCGGTTGAAAGCACCAGTCTTGAAAACTGGCAAGGGTTTATAGCCCTTCGTGGGTTCAAATCCCACCTCTTCCGCCATACACAAAAAAACCCCTTGAATAGGGGTTTTTTTGTGTATGGTTGAAAAGGCTGGGTGAATGTACCCGCTGGGTTCAACAAATTCATCGGGAATGAATTTGAACATTTGTGATTTTTACAAATGACCCGAAGGGTGGAGGGCAGGAAGCCCGGAATAATCCCACCTCTTCCGCCATACACAAAAAAGCCTCCCAATTTACGTTGGGGGGCTTTTTTTCTGCCTGTTGTTGCTTGTAAAATTGTTTGTAAAAAATAGATAATACAGTTGCTTAGACGTAGTTTTAAGTACTTTTCTGATTATTAATATTTTGGAAGTCACTGAATTTTTTGACATAATTGTTTTTTTCATAGAAACTGACACGATCTCTAATCAATTCTAATAAAAGTGAGATTTGTTTCATGGCGGATTTATTTTCAGCAAGTTGGGCGCAGGCATATATGGAGGAGTGGAATACTGACTCTGAAATTACGGATACGCTACAAAAAGCCGGTTTCAGTTCTGTGGTTGCTTTTGGCCTGCCTGACGAGAATGAACCTGCATTTGTTATGGCGATTGAAAATGGCCTGGTTGCGTCGGTTAATAACACGGCAATGGATGATATAAAATGGGATATTCGAGCAAATACGGATGTCTGGTTGTCATTAATTGTGAAGCCACCGGGTTTGATGAAATTAGGTATTGCCTATACCTCGCGTAAACTTCGCTTTGAGAAAGGGGATTATGCAACCATGATAAAAGATCCAAGTTTGGCTGCAGCGTTTGTAAAATCCTTTGCCTTGATGGGCAGGGTGCTCTAATAACAAAAACTCTAATCAAAAAAAGACTGGTATTTCACCAGTCTTTTTTTATGGGTGTGATACTAATGAGACATTTTCGAATTAGAATTTATATTTTGAGAACTTTGCACGAAGCATCTTTTTCGCCGTGTCGGCGTTAAAAATGGTCTCAAATGCTCATTTACTACGTGTAAACTGCGCGTTTTCGACAATTTTTGCCTTGTCACGACGAAAAATCTACACCGTGCAAAGCTCTCATTTTGAAACATCCAGAAAAATTTAGGTAAAAATTAAATGTCAATAAAACGTGATTTAGTCATCATTGGTGGCGGTGCAGGTGGTTTAGTCGTTGCGAGTGTCGCGGCACAACTCGGGCTAGATGTTGTGCTTATTAATAAAGAAGAAAATATGGGCGGTGACTGTCTACATTACGGTTGTGTGCCCAGTAAAGCCTTACTAAAAAGTGCTTCGGTAGCGCATACCATCAGCCATGCTAGTCAGTGGGGTGTAACCGTCTCCCAGCCAGTCATTGATATGGCGAATATTAATTCCGTCATTAAAAAAGCAGTTGATACGATTCAGGTGCATGATAGCCGGGAACGTTTTGAAAGTTTAGGTTGTGAAGTGATTACAGGTGAAGCGAAGTTTACTTCAGTCTCACAAATTGAAGTCAATGGCAAAACAGTTGATGCGAAACGGTTTGTGATTGCTACGGGTTCATCGGTCTGGATTCCTCCTGTTAAAGGCATGGAATCGATTAAGTATTTAACCAATGAAGATATGTTCAGTTTGCCTAAATTACCTGAAAGTTTAATTGTTTTAGGCGGTGGCCCCGTTGGTGTGGAAATGGCGCAGGCGTATTCTCGTTTGGGAACGAAGGTAACGATTGTAGAATTAGCTCCACGATTGTTGCCACGTGTAGATGAACAATCATCTGCAATTTTGAATGATGTATTAAGTTCTGAAGGTGTTTTAGTCAAAGTAAATAGCGAAGTTGTTGGCGTGCTGGAAAGTAATGGTTTTAAACAAGTTGAGCTTAAAGGTGGTAGCAAACTTGAAGCTGAAGAAATATTGCTGGCTATCGGGCGTCGTGCAGTTGTTGATTCGTTAGCGCTCGACAATGCCAATATTGCTTACGATGCAAAAGGCATAAAAGTAAATCGAAAAATGCAGACCACGAATAAAAAAATATATGCCTGTGGGGATGTGACGGGTGAAATGCAATTAACACATGTAGCCGAATTACAGGCCGGCATTGTACTGGCTAATATGATTTTCAAATGGCCTAAAAAAATTAATTATGATGTGATACCGTCAGTGGTCTATACCGATCCAGAAGTTGCGCAAGTAGGTGTAAGCGTCGAAGATTGCAGGAAAATGTCGCATGGTGAAGTTTATCAGTTCGATGTTGCCAAACTTGATCGTGCGATTACCGATGGTAATGGTAAAGGTATTGCGACGATTCTAACGAATAAAGGTCGTATCATTGGTGCGCATATTATTGCACCACATGCCGGAGAGCTTATTCATGAATTAGCGTTGGCTGTTCAGGAAAAAATGAAGGTATCAAAACTGACTTCATTAGTTCATGCTTACCCAAGTTACTCGCAACTCAATAAACGTCTGGCAGGGCAGTATTATAACGACCGCTTATTTAGTCGATGGACTAAAAAAATAGTTGCTTTCCTATGGGCTTATTTTTAATGCTGCTATAACAGCTAAAAGTTTATGTTTTTATTTGCGCTCTTTGCGCCCTTCGCGGCAAATTTATTTTATTGGTGACGTTGACTATGAAAGACACTTTTAACCTATTAGTGAAAACAGATTTTCCTGCTATCAGGCGTGCGGAATTAGAAACTTTACAGGTGAATTTAGGTTATCTCTGTAATCAGCAATGTTTGCATTGTCATGTTGATGCAAGCCCGCGTCGAACTGAAATTATGACCGCAGAAACAATTGCTGATGTTCTTCGTTTTATAAAGAAACAAAACATTAAAAAACTGGACTTAACCGGTGGCGCGCCTGAAATGAATCCTGCCTTTTTTTCATTAGTAAAGCAGGCGCGTGATCTTGGTGTGCATGTTATTGACCGGTGTAATTTAACGATTCTGCTTGAAGAGGGATATCGAGAGACGGCCAGTTTTCTTGCTGAGAATTTTGTTGAAGTAGTTGCTTCAATGCCTTGTTATTTAGAAGAAAATGTTGATGCACAGCGTGGCAAAGGTGTTTTTGATTTGAGTATCGAAGGGTTGAAACTGTTAAATCAATACGGTTACGGCATCGATGAAAAACTAAAACTCAATCTTGTGTTTAACCCACAGGGGATTGATTTGCCGCCTTCACAGGAGCAATTAGAACCGATTTATAAAAAAGAGTTGCGTGAGCGTTATGGTATTTCTTTTAATCAACTTTATACCATTACCAATATGCCAATAAAGCGTTTTGGAAGTACGTTAGTTTCAAAGGGGCAGTTTGATGAATATATGCAAACCTTAAAGTCGTCATACGCGAAAGAAAATTTATCAGGAGTAATGTGTCGAACGACATTGAGTGTTGACTGGCAAGGTTATGTTTACGACTGTGATTTTAATCAAATGTTAGGTTTGGGTGCAGGAGTGAATGCTGAGTTAATTGCTGGGTCTGTATTGCAAAAAACACATCTTAACGATTTGCTGAAAGATGATTTATCTGGCAATGCAATCGCCGTTATGGATCACTGTTATGGTTGCACTGCTGGCAGTGGTAGTAGCTGTGGTGGTGCATTGAGTTAATGGGGTTCGAGTGCTCTTACAAACGATATTACAAGCAGCCTTAAGTGAAAATTTCTATTATTATTCCAGTGATTAATGAAGAAGTTAATCTTGTTAGTACGCTGGAATACCTACAGTTTATACGTCAACAAGGACATGAAATAGTGGTTGTTGACGGCGGCAGTAAGGATAATTCTTTTGTGCTGGCGCAGGAAGGCGCTGACATTGTTATCGCTTCGAAACCGGGGCGTGCGATACAAATGAATTGCGGCGTTGAAGTTGCATCGGGCGATGTTTTTTTGTTTTTACATGCAGATACTATTTTGCCAGATTCGGTGTTAACCATTTTAGAGAAGGTAGCGCAGACGGAATGGGTATGGGGGCGTTTTGATGTTCGCCTGTCGAGTAATAAGTTTGTCTATCGAGTTATTGAATCATTGATGAATTTACGTTCGCGATTATTTTCAATTGCGACGGGCGATCAGGCTATTTTTATTTCACGATCATTATTTATAAAGGTGGGCGGTTTTCCTGAAATTGCATTAATGGAAGACATCGAAATTTCTCGACGTCTGAAGGCTATAACGAAACCGAACTGTTTAGAACAGAAAGTGATTACTTCAAGTCG
>CAZCOZ010000033.1:14775-19453 GCA_964500555.1 uncultured Thiotrichaceae bacterium
ATTCGAGGACACAATTATTCTGCTGTTTGCCAAAGCGCCAGTTGAAGGGTGTGTTAATACCCGTTTGATTCCTGATCTTGGCGTGCAGGCAGCGACAAAGCTCCAGGAAGAATTTATTCACCAACGTTTATTCATGTTGCAGCAAGCAAACCTTTGCGCTGTAACACTAATGTGCGCGCCTGATATTCATCACGAATGTTTTGTGCAATGTCAGCAACAATATGATGTGACATTACAGCAGCAGGCGGGAGATGATTTAGGTCAGCGCATGTTCAATGGTCTTGAGCAGTCGTTACGAAGTTACAAATATTGTATTGTTATAGGAACGGACGCGCCAGCTTTAAATGCAGTAAAAATAAGGCAGGCGATTGAAACCTTGCATGGAAATAAAAACGTTGTATTTGTACCAGCAGAAGATGGTGGCTACGTTTTGATTGCTCTGGATAAAGCGTATAAATTTTTGTTTGATAACATTTTTTGGGGCAGTGGCGAGGTCATGCAACAATCTCGGGATGTACTTAAGAAAAATAATGTTAATTTTGTTGAACTGGCGGAGTGCTGGGATGTTGACAGTGTTGAGGATTTTCAGCGTTATCTAGTGACGATAAATAAACCAGACAACTAAGTAAAACAACTAAACCAGTATGAACACACTATTAAAAAACAATGTTCATCATTGTCATCGTAACTATCAGGAATAAAACTGTCATGATGCCGCCGGCTTTCATAAAATCGGGTACACGATAACCACCGGGACCCATAATAAGTGCATTTACCTGATGCGTTGGAATCAGGAATGAGTTAGATGTTGCTATTGCCACGGTTAACGCAAAAATTGCTGGGTTCGCGTCAACACCAATAGCAATATTAACAGCAAGTGGTACCAGTAATACGGTCGCGCCTACATTCGACATAACCAGGGTGAAAAATGTTGCCAGTATTGCAACCGCTGTTTGTATTACCCAGATAGGCTGGTCGCCAACAACGTAAAGGGTTTGTTCGGCAATCCATTTCGCTGTTCCCGATGTTTCTACAGCTAATCCTAAAGGAATTAAACTGGCTAATAGAAAAACGGTTTTCCAGGAAACGGCCTGATAAGCTTCTTCAATTTTAATGACGCCAGAAAGAATCATGCCGACTGCGCCTGTTAGTAATGCAATCGATAAGCGTAAGTCTGAGAATAAAACCAGGCCTAATGCAATAGCAAAGAAGAGGCCAGCAAAACCCACTTTGTTAGGACGTGTTTCTTCATGTGGATATTCTGTGGTGACAATGACAAAGTCTGTATTACTTTTAAGGCGTGCCAAAGAGCCCCAGCTAGTATGTACAACAAGTGTGTCACCAGCTTCAAAGGGCATGTCGCGAATATTGTCACCTTCGCGTGACGTCTCACCATTTCGATGTAATGCGACTAATGACAGGCCATAGGTTTTACGCATCCATAAATCACGCGCGCTTTTATCGATTAAGTTAGAACTTGGCGGAATAACAATTTCTGCAATACCTGATCTGGCCTGAGAGAATGCTTCAGAAAATACTTTAAGGCCACTAAGTAAATGGAGATTATATTTTTTACTAAAAGCGTTCAGGTTTTCAGGTGATGCTAAAATACCTAAATGTATACCTGGTTCAAGAGGGGTTTCACGTGAAATAGTCCCTGGGCCAATGCGTAAGTTTTCAGAACGCTGTCGGGTCGCGATAATTCGAATTTTTTCTTCAGTTTCAATATCATCTAATTTTTTACCTGACAGTTCACAGTCATTAGGTAATACCACTTCAAAAAACTCGTAATCCATACCATAGAGATTAAAGAAGTAGTCTCTGTTTTTGGAATTGCTTGCTTTTGGTTCAACGGAAGAAGTTGGCAAAACATACTTTCCCAGTAGAACAAAATAGAGAATGCCGGTTGCGACCAGTGCAAGGCCGATAGGTGTAACAGAAAATAAAGACCATGCTTCCATTTGTTGGTCGGCAGGTAGTGCTTTATTCGATGTAGCAATCAGGTCATTCAATAAAATCAGCGGTGAGGAACCAACCATGGTGACCGTGCCACCTAAAATGGCACAAAAGCCCATTGGCATTAACAGGCGTGACATGGGTAAACCTGAACGCACCGATATGCGATTGACCACAGGTAGAAATAAAGCCGCAGCGCCAACGTTTTGCATGAACGATGAAATAATAGCAACAGTACTTGAAATAATCGGGATGATGCGGGTTTCTGTGGTGCCACCGATTTTTAAAATAAAGGTAGCAACTTTTGACATTAAGCCGGTTTTATCGAGACCCGCGCCAATAATCATTACTGCAATAATTGACATTACTGCATTACTCGAGAAGCCATCGAAGATATGCTGATTATCAACCAGGCCAGATGTGAGTCCCATCAAAGGCGCTAGTAAACTAGTTAGTCCCAGTAGCACCATAATGCTAACAGCGGCAACATCCACACTAACAACCTCAAAAGCAAACAGGTAAATGGTTAAAACTAAAAATGCGCTGACCCAGGCGATTTCAATGGAAGGTGTAACAGTTGATAAAGCAAATGCCAATATAGCAAAAATAATGCCTGCGATGACTTTCTTCAACGGAAGTTGGGACATAAAAAACCTTGTCTGATGCGTAATGGTTAATGCTGTTTATGGGTGTTTGAGTTTGTTTTCAAATGCGCTTAAATATGAGTTCAATAACTCGCCCAGCAATTGATTTTCAGTATGTAACTGAAGTACTAAAATAGAGAGATTCTGAGGCGGCGAATCTTACACTATACACACCGTACTGTCGAGATGGAGCGCGTCAACGACTCGCTGAAACAGTATGGTTTGATTCAAGCGATTGTTGTGTTTTGCAGGAGTGATAAAATTTGCGACGGGATTTGAATACTGTGGTCGGCTTGCCATTCGTCGGTGTTTTCGGTGGCAGCAATGTAGCCGTATTGCGCAATAATGGTTCGCATACCTGCGTTCCGTCCTGCTTCGATGTCGCGTTTAGCATCGCCGACATACACACATGCTTCGGGTTGCGTATTGGTGAGTTTGCAGGCGAGGTACATAGGTTCAGGGTGTGGTTTGCGATTTTTTGTTGAGTCAGCGCTGACGATACAGGCTGCACGCTGGGTTAGATTAAGTGCCTGCATTAACGGCTCGGTTAACCAGCCCGGTTTGTTGGTGACCACGCCCCATTTTATTTTTTGTTGCTCAAGTTGTTGCAGTAAGAATTCCATTTCATCGAACAATTTTGAATGTACAACAAGATGTTGTTGATAAATTTCCAGATAACGTGTTTTCAATCGCTCCAGTGTTTGTTCATTTATGGCTTCGCCGAAGGCTAACTTAACTAAAGCAACGCTGCCGTTTGATACGATAGGGCGAACCTGGCTAAAGGGTAAGCGATTCTGCTTTTCTTCGTCACAAAGTAAGTCGAGTGCTGCGGCCATATCAGGCGCGGTGTCGATTAGCGTGCCGTCAAGATCAAAGAGTACAGTTTGAGTTTTGTTATTGAGTATTGTTTGAGGCACGATTTAAGGTTTTTTTATTGAGCGTTAGCTGGACGTTTGTAGTGCACCATATAATTTATATCGACATCCTGCGATTGACTAAACATGCTGGTGAAAGGGTTATAGCTAATGCCTTTTATATTCTGCAGTTTAAGTTCGGCGCTTCTTGCCCAGTGGTCTAATTCAGATGGTTTAATAAAACGCGCATAATCATGTGTGCCGCGTGGCAACATTTTCATCACATATTCCGCGCCGACGATAGCGAATAAATAAGATTTTGGATTGCGGTTAATGGTAGAAAAATAAACCGAGCCACCAGGTTTGACCAGTTTGAAGCAGGCGGAAATAATAGACGCAGGGTCAGGTACATGTTCTAGCATTTCCATGCAGGTGACGACATCAAAGTGTGCGGGATTTTTCTCGGCAAATTCTTCAGCGGTAATTTGTTGATAGTCGATTTCTAATTCGCTTTCCAATGCATGTAAACGTGCAACAGATAGCGGTGCTTTTCCCATATCAATACCGGTGGTTGTCGCGCCACATTTGGCCATGCTTTCACTGAGGATGCCACCGCCGCAACCAACATCGCAGGCTTTTGTATTTTCTAGTGGGGAGCCGATGTTGATGAAATTTAAACGTAACGGATTCATTTCGTGTAGTGGTTTAAATTCACCGTTCTCATCCCACCATCGAGATGCAAGGTCTTCGAATTTTTTGATTTCTGCGGGATCGATATTTGTTGTGTATGACATAGTTTTGTTATGGTTCTGTTTTTATCTATAATTTACTTTCAGTGTTTATCATAACTAATTAATTAATAATATATTTTAACTGTTTTTATTGGCGTGACATTTCAACTAGATCCTAGTCCTGTCATCCTCGAATGCTGTTATTGGGGATCTGAAATTATCATGTAGCATCTAACATGTAGATTCCCGATAGAAGAACTCGGGAATGACAAAATTAATCTATCTGCTAAGCAATGCTCGTCCGCAACCTGTTAGCCCATTATAGTGTTATTTATAATCTTGCAATCGGCTTTTAATTTGTCCTCATCAATGCTGTTTAAAACTCGATCCGTTAAGCGTTGCTTGCCCGCAATCCAGACGTCGGTGACATGTTCACGCGAACTGCAATAAACCAGATGTGAAACAGGATCATAAACTGGCATCGTCTCTATTG
>CAZCOZ010000034.1:0-4720 GCA_964500555.1 uncultured Thiotrichaceae bacterium
ATACAATCGAGCGCTTGTGCGCTTCGCGCACTAACGTGACACGCATTTTGTGATATTGTAATGGTCAAGTTTTTTTGTAGAGATTTTAAGCCGCTTTTTCCAATAGTAGACTTTTCTGTGCTGGCGTAATGTAATCCAAAACAGAATGGAGTCTTTTGAAATTGTAATATCGTATGTAATCATGGACCACCGTCTCTACGGCGACGTGATTGATAAAGCTCAAATGGTTTAACCTTTCAGATTTCAGGCTTCTGAAAAAGCGCTCCATTACCGCATTATCCCAGCAGTTTCCTCTACGACTCATGCTTTGGGTTATTTCCATCAACGTCAGATGCTCTCTGAATAACTCTGCACTATATTGTACGCCCTGATCAGAATGAAACTGTAGTTTACACGTATCAGGCCGTTGCTTTTTAATCGCATCCACGAGCGCATCTTTTGCTAGTTGTGCATTAGGGCTTTGTGACAGGGCATAACCAATCACTTCTCTGCTTGCCAGTTCCATGACACAGGCAAGATAGCTCCATCCATGATGATGGCGTATATAGGTTATATCACCCACCCAGTGAGTATGCTTCTGTTCAGGGTTAAATTCACGCTTTAACAGGTTGTCGGCTTTTACATGGCACTTCCCTGAGTCAGGGTAATAATGCCTCTGCTTAGGTTTTATTGCCTTAACATTCGCTTCTTTCATCAGTGATGCCGTCTTATAAATACCCAGTATAAAACCCTGAGATTTCAGTGCCGGTTGCATCCTCCGTTTGCCATAGGTGGACTGTGTTTCTAATGCCACTTGCTTGATGGCATTGAGCATTTTAATCCTTTCAACATTCACTGGCTTTTCCTTAACATGGTAATAGAAGCTACTGCTTGGCATCTCAAGAGCAGAACAAATTTCTGATACTGTGAGTGCAGGATCGGCCTTTTTTTAATATTCCATTATCTTTCCTGGCTCGTATTAATTGTTTTTCAAGATCCTGAATACGTTGTTGGTCAGCTGTCAGGGCTTTTTTGCCTTCGGGTGTAATGCCTTTCAATTCTCCTTGATATTGCTTCTTCCAACGTCTAACCGCTGTTGCGCCTGCACCAGAAATTTCCATTATCTGTTTGTTGCTGTAGCCATTTTCAATCATCATTTTGGCGTATTCCAGTTTTTGTTCAAGGGACAAACTTACCCGTTGTTTTCTTGTCATGATAATTCTCATTATTCTTTGTTAATAATAGGCGATCAATCTCTACAAGATTATTAAACCACTACATTGATTAATGGAGCTGGATAAGCCACTTACATACAAAGTTACCCTTTCGGTGACGCTCTCCACATATAACCTTTACTTATATGTGTTAGCCCGTAGGAAGCATCGTCTTTGAAAGGATCAATTTTTCTATGATTATTCAGTGTCGATTGTGATATGCCACGCTAAAATTTTAACCTCTCACACAAAAAACCTCTCTAACAACTACCAATGAGCAATTGAATTGGCATAGTAATTTATAAGATTTTTTTCAGCCGATTTCATTTTGTATAAGTTTTCTTTTTCTTCAAGCAAACCTCTACCTAACAAAGCATCTAATGCTGCACCCAAAACACTTTCTAATGCACTTGAAGAAATATCAATGGGTGCTCCTGCCTTATCTAATTTTTCTATTTTATCCGCGCCTAACGTTTTAAGTTCTAACGCGCTTTTCCATTCGTTCTTGTTTTCAATTAAAACCTTACTCATTAAAGCAACAGGTAATACCGGCACAACCTTTTCAATATTTTCCATAATTTTTTCGGCCAAATATTCAACACGAACAAACCGTTCTTCCGTTTGCAAAACACTGAAGTCAAGATTATTTTCTTCACAGTATTTTTTTGCTGATATAGGCTCTCCAAAATTAACACTGGCGTAACCAAAACGTCGCCAACGATTTTTCCTCGACAACAATGCATTTTTAAAAATAAAAGACAAACTCGTTTTTATTACAAACCACATACTGCGTTTTTCTACATTTTTTTCTAAACGTCGAACTAAACTTCTATCTTCAATAACACGATCGTAATTTATTCCTACCGGGACGAACACAAGATCTCTATCGTTAACCGGGTGATAATCACGTAGCATATAATCAAGAAATCCTAAACGCGGATCACGCAATTCACCATTCTTCGTTAAACCGCCTTCTAAAAAAACTGCCTGACACACACCTGCACGTGTCGACATATTGACATAGCGCTCTAGTACTTTTCTATATAACTTATTACCCGAATTACGTCGAACGAAAAAAGCCCCCATGGCTTTTATTAGTGTTTGCAACGGCCATATTTTCGCCCACTCCCCTACCGCATATGAGAGCGTGGTTTTTTCAGCCACTAAAAATGAGACCAGCACATAATCCATATTACTGCGATGATTCATCACAAAGACAAGACTGGCATTCGAATCAATTTCACTGATTTTATTTTTATCGTAAAAACCAACGCGCACTCGATAAACCAGACGCGCCAGCTTTTTAGCCAACCAATAACCTATACGAAAATAAACGTATGCATTAAATGCGGGGACAATCTCTTCAGCATACTTATGCGCTTTCTCCTGCGCAATGGCATGTGGCATATTATGCTCTTCGGCGTATAGCTTAATTGCATCAATGACTTTGTCATCAAATACAAGCTGATCAACCAGGGCTTGACGCCGAGTGAACTGGATAGGTCGAATTTCAACATCTAGACGTGTATTTATTTCATCAATAACACGGTTGACGCGCCGCTTGAGATACCATCGCATACTGGGTAAAAAAACACGATCCAGTAGCATAATGGCAGCAAAAACGGCCAACGTGATAAAAACCCAATACGGTAAGGTAACTGTTTCCATAAAGTCTCTACGGGCAAATGCCCATATTTATGCAACCATATTACACAATCACCTGACATAATGCCGCACAAACGCTAAGATTCGCCACAATTATATTTTCACAATTTAAAGGCAGCAATAATGAGTCAATACGATGTTTATGGTTTAGGGAATGCGCTGGTTGATATGGAATTTGAAATAACGGATCAATTTTTAGCCGACAACAATATCGACAAAGGCGTAATGACTTTAGTTGATGAAAATCAACAACACGAATTGATCGAACAACTCGATTTTTTTGAGGGAAATAAATCCAGCGGTGGTTCCGCAGCTAACACCTTAATTGCGGTTAGCTCGATGGGAGGCGCATCTTATTATTCATGCAAAGTTGCTGACGATGATCTTGGTCAGTTTTATCTGGACGATCTTAAATCTGCACGTGTCGATTGCAACATGAATGGTAAACATAAAGGGGGGATTACAGGAAAATGTTTAGTTATGGTGACACCTGATGCGGAGAGAACCATGCATACCTTTCTTGGTGTTTCAGCAGAACTTTCACCTTATGAAGTCAATGAAGCGGCAATAAAAAATTCCGCTTACTGTTATTTAGAAGGCTATCTCACTACTTCTGAAACGGGTAAAGCAGCCAATATCACTGCACGTGAAATTGCTGAAAAAAATAACATCAAGACGGCACTAACTTTTTCGGACCCTTTTGTGGTTGATAATTTTCGTGATGCATTTACTGAAACTATCGGTGATGGTATTGATTTATTATTTTGCAATGAGGCAGAAGCACTTAGTTACACACAGAAATCAACAATTAATGAAGCCATCGATGTAATTAAAACCTTCGCCAAAACCTTTGCTATTACACTCGGTGCAAAAGGCGCTATTGTTTATGATGGCGAGAATGCTATTAATATTAATGCACATACTATAACTGCCGTAGATAGTAATGGCGCAGGCGACTTATTCGCAGGAGCGTTTATGTATGGTCTAACGCACGGCATGACTTTTGAGCAAGCAGGCAACATAGCAAGTAAAGCTTCATCAATTATTGTTAGTCAATTTGGCCCGCGATTAACACTGGAACAGTATCAATCGTTAACGAAATAAACGCTATAAGTCACAACAGTCCCCGTTCGGCAAATGAAACAATGTCATCACCAATAACAAAATGATCAAGCACACGAATATCTACAACTTCTAGCGCTGCCTTTAACCGCCTGGTAATTTGTTCATCCGCCTGACTTGGTTCTGCTACGCCAGACGGATGATTATGCGCAAAAATAACGGCAGCTGCATTTTTCTTTAGCGCCAGACAAACCACTTCGCGCGGATAAACACTAGCACCGTCAATAGTGCCATAAAACATTTTATCAAATGAAATAACGCGATTGCGGGTATCCATAAACAAGCAGGCAAACACTTCATGTGGATAACTGCTCAGTTGTGCTGATAAAAACTGCCTTGTTTCAGCGGGGCTACATAACACATCACCGCGCGATAGCTGCTCAAACAAATGTCTTTTTGCCATTTCTAAAACGGCCTGTAACTGCGTGTATTTCGCAGGGCCTAAGCCATGGTGCTCACAAAACTCGCTTTGACTAGCATGAAGTAATGGCCGCAGCCCATCAAAACTATTAAGCAACTGCCGAGCGAGATCGACAGCAGTGACGCCTTTGCTTCCAGTTCTTAAAAATATTGCGAGTAACTCGGCATCAGAAAGTGCTTCTGCACCTTTATCGAGTAATTTTTCGCGGGGTCTTTCGGCCACTGGCCATTGTGATATAGACATAATGCTTTCCTAGCAGTAGATTCCTTAACATCTATAGTAACGCTAACTTTTGTTTCGTGCAAATCACCTGCTGCAA
>CAZCOZ010000034.1:4820-5958 GCA_964500555.1 uncultured Thiotrichaceae bacterium
GCTGCAACAAATGCCTGACACAATAGCCTTTCTGTTAAACTATTACGATGGATTCTCTTAATGGTAAACATATCGTTGTCGGCATTACCGGCGGTATTGCTGCATATAAAAGCGCAGATTTAACAAGACGATTACTTGAAGCCGGCGCAGAAGTTCGTATTGTTATGACAACAGCGGCAACTGAGTTTGTCACTCCCCTCACCTTTCAGGCATTATCAGGCTACCCGGTTTTTTTTGATAATAGCGAAGACTCTAAATCGACAGAAGAATCATCCAGTTCATCGGCAGGCATGAAACACATCGAACTCGCTCGCTGGGCAGATGCCATCATCATCGCACCTGCTAGTGCAAACACTCTGGCCAAACTTGCCCACGGTCGCGCCGACAATTTATTAACCACACTTTGTTTGGCAAGCGAAGCCATCAAATGTTTTGCGCCCGCTATGAATCGAGTAATGTGGGATGATTCGAGCACACAAAAAAACTGTTCGACGCTGCAGGAAAAAAACTGGCATCAATTCGGGCCGAGTAATGGTTTACAGGCTTGCGGAGAAACAGGCGAAGGTCGCATGTTAGATGTCGCTGATATTTTATCTGCTCTACAACAATGTTTTATTTCTGGCGAACTACAAGGTTTAAATATTATTGTCACCGCAGGGCCAACCTTTGAGGCTATCGACCCTGTTCGTTTTATTGGTAATCGCAGCTCCGGAAAAATGGGATACGCTATTGCAACTGCAGCGCAAGAAGCAGGTGCAAATGTCACTCTAATAAGTGGCCCGGGTGCTTTGTCCGAACCAACTTCACTAGACTTTATTTCAATTGAGTCGGCAGCAGAAATGAAGCAGGCAGTTATGTCCTGCATTAATGATTCACATATTTATATATCTGCTGCGGCAGTAGCGGATTATCGTGTTGAAAAAATTGCTTCACAAAAATTAAAAAAAACCGCTGACTCACTCAATTTAAAACTAATAAAAAATGAAGATATCATTTCTTCTATTGCCGCACTTCCAGCCGCACCTTACATTGTCGGCTTTGCAGCAGAAACTGAAAACATAATCGATAATGCTAAAAATAAATTATTCAAAAAAAATATCGATATGATTGTTGCTAATGACGTTAGTAAGAAAAACGT
>CAZCOZ010000034.1:6058-11514 GCA_964500555.1 uncultured Thiotrichaceae bacterium
CAGCCTGATATCGGCTTTAATAGTGACTACAATGCGCTGCATGTTTTTTGGCAGAGCCGCAAAGACAATAGCGGTGACGACAAAAATGATAAAAGCTCGCAGGTAAGTGGTGAACAGCATTTTAAACTCGGAAAAAAGTCACATCTTGCCAAACAATTAATTAGCCTTATCGCAACGCAATACAAAATCAGCCGCCCCAACCAGAAAAGCACCTTATGAAAAAGGTACAACTTAAAATTCTCGATCCGCGCATTGGGAAGAGTATTGCTTTACCTGAATATACAACCGACGGTTCAGCAGGCATGGACTTGCGTGCTGCATTAGAAAAAACCACAGAAATTCACCCGGGTGAAACATTACTCATCCCCACAGGACTTGCCATCTATATAGAAGATCCTTCTATGGCTGCGGTGGTTTTACCTCGCTCGGGCCTCGGCCACAAACACGGCATTGTGCTTGGCAATCTTGTTGGTCTTATTGATTCCGATTACCAGGGACAATTATTTATTTCCTGTTGGAACCGTGGTAAAGAAAGCTTTACTATCGAAATTGGTGACCGTATCGCACAACTGGTTATCGTGCCAGTTCTCCAGGTGAACTTTGATGTGGTTGACGACTTCGTTAGCACAGAGAGAGGCAGCGGTGGTCTCGGCCATTCGGGAAAACATTAAACAATACTACTTGAACGATCAGCTATAAAAACGCACTTTCTTGTCTTTAGTAAATGTACATATTTACAATAAACAACTACACTTTCAGTAACTAATTTTTAGTAACGAATAATTAAACAATCACACAGAAACTTTAAAATAAAATTATGACAATTTCAGAAGACATATTTCGCGCATACGATATTCGTGGCGTAGTAGAAACCGCCCTAACACCTGATACCGTACAACAAATCGGCCAGGCTTTTGCAACCGAAGCATTATCACAAAATCAAAAAACAGTGATAATCGGACGTGACGGTCGTTTATCTAGCCCCGAACTTGCCGAACGGCTAAGCGAAGGTTTACGTGCTGGCGGCTGTGATGTTATTGATATTGGCATGGTACCTACACCTGTGCTTTATTACGCAACGCACAAGTTGAAAACGGGTACTGGCATTATGGTCACTGGCAGTCACAATCCGCCACAATATAATGGCCTGAAAATGTTAATCGCAGGTAATACTTTATTTGGCGATAATATCAAAGCGCTTTATCACAGTATTATTGAAAACAAATTAAACACTGGTGAAGGCTCGCATTCCGAACAAAATGTTATTCCTGATTATCTCGACACCATCGTTAATGATATTAAATTAGAAAAACCTTTGAATATTGCTGTTGATTGCGGCAATGGTGTAGCAGGCGTTTTGGCAACTGAATTATTTACTCGCCTTGGCTGCAATGTCACCGAATTATTTTGCGACGTAGACGGCAACTTCCCCAACCACCACCCTGACCCATCAAAACCAGAAAATTTAGTCGATATGCAAAATACCATGAAACAAAATGCGCTTGATATTGGTTTAGCTTTTGATGGCGATGGTGATCGTGTTGGTATTTTAGATGACAAACAAAATATTTTATGGGCTGATCGTCAAATGATGCTTTATTCTGCGGATGTTCTAAAACGCAAACCTGGCGCGCTCATTATTTTTGATATTAAATCAACATCAAATCTGGGGGACTACATAAAAAACCTTGGCGGTGATCCACTTATGTGGAAAACAGGCCATTCATTTATAAAAGCAAAAATGAAAGAAACCGGCGCTGAACTTGCAGGCGAGATGAGTGGACACATTTTCTTTAAAGAACGTTGGTTTGGTTTTGACGATGGTTTATATAGTGCCGCACGTATGTTAGAAATTATTAGCCAGCGCGATGAAACCAGCTCTGTAATATTCGAGGCGTTACCTGATAGCTTCAACACGCCTGAATTGCAAATCGATTTTGAAGAAGGTGAACATTATAAATTTATGACCCAATTTATCGATCAGGCTAATTTTGACGACGCAGAGATTGTCACCATTGACGGTATACGCGTTAATTATGCTGAAGGTTGGGGATTAATTCGCCCATCCAATACCACGCCTTGTCTGGTACTGCGCTTTGAAGCCAATGATGAAGATACTTTAATTGAGATTCAAAACACATTCAAAGAAAAGCTACTCGCTGTTGATAATAATTTAAAATTACCTTTTTAAATGGCCAACAATTTTATTATAAAGCGTATCGTCATCCCCGAATATTTTTATCGGGGATCTGGTTTTATTCGCTAGATGAAGCGTATAGATTCCCGATAAAAACATTCGGGAATGACAGACTCATTACCCAGGACGGTTAATACAATTTGTAGTGAAAACTAACAATTGAAATCACTCATAAAACAAAAAGGGTTATCTTTAAAAATAGGCTTCCATCAAACAACAACTACAGGCACAATACACCTACACTATTTTTCCCTCTGGAGAAGCACGTGGATAATAAATCCGCCACAACCATTGCCAGCGTTTTATCAGAAGCATTACCTTACTTACAACGCATCAATAACAAAACAATTATTATCAAGTTTGGCGGCAGCGCCATGGTTGATGAAGCCTTAAAAAATAGTTTTGCGCGTGACATTATTTTATTAAAACAAGTTGGCGTTAACCCCGTTATCGTTCATGGTGGTGGCCCACAAATTGGCAAGCTGTTAGAAAAAATAGGCAAAGAGTCTAAGTTCATCAACGGTATGCGTGTTACTGATAGTGAAACCATGGATATTGTTGAGATGGTTTTAGGTGGCCTGGTCAACAAGAGCATCGTCAACCTGATTAATCACAATGGTGGACAGGCTGTCGGCTTAACTGGAAAAGATGGCGCTATGATTCGCGCTAAAAAAATGGAGATTACTCTCGACGCTTCAGGTACTGAGACATCCGAACTGCAAGCTTCAGAAATTATCGATTTAGGCCATGTCGGTGAAGTAACATCAATTGATCCATCCCTCGTCCACACGCTTGATGCCGGTAACTTTATTCCTGTCATTGCGCCTATAGGTGTCGGCGAAGACGCGGCTTCTTATAATATTAATGCCGACTTAGTCGCAGGGAAAATGGCATCCGTGTTAGGCGCAGAAAAACTATTATTACTGACCGACACACCCGGAATTTTAGACAAACAGAAAAACATTCTCACCGGGCTTAATGGAAAACGTATTAAAGAACTCATTGCTGATGGCACGATTGCTGGCGGTATGTTACCCAAAGTAACCTGCGCGCTTGACGCGGTTAACTCGGGTGTAAAAACAGCACACATTATTGATGGCCGCGTCGATCACGCTGTGCTACTGGAACTACTAACCGATGAAGGCGTTGGTACACTGATTCAATCGTAACGGGTTCGGTCTTAAGCTTCTCAATTTTAGAGCAATGTAAATATTACCAACCCGGATTACCAGTTCGGATCACCAATCTAGCGCACGTTCTCTGGCTAACCGATCTCGTCTGTCTTTCTGCTCTTGTTTTAACGCTCTAAAACGTTCAATATAATTTTTAAATTGTATAGAAACTGTATTTTGACGTTTTTCATGACCCGCTTTAACTACATTATACAGTGCTATTTGTTGCTGATGATTTTCAATATCTCTATATACATTCGTCGGCACTTCACGATTTGACTCCTTAATCGCAGCTACCCGCACTTCAAGCGATGCAATTTTTTTGTTTGAATCACGAACAATCGATTCAGCAAGCTGGATTTGCGCACGCACCGCATCAAGACGTGCATCGCGCGCCAGAATCAAATCTCGTTCTGTTGTATATGTATCGAGTAAAACGCGGTCGCGTTGTCTTTTCTCTTTCTTCATCTGAAGAACCATCTTACGTTCTCTAGCATGCATCCTTTCTTCACGCCTTTCTTCAGCCGTTTTTTGCGCGGCTCTACGTTCAATAACAATCCCTGACTCATTCAGCTCATAATGCGCCTTACGCTGATATTTTGGCGGTATGCTGTCACCAAAATGCATTTGGCCTTTATCATCCACCCATTTATACGTCGTTGCTTGCGCGGTAAATGAACCGCACAGCAAAATTGCCGAGATTGTAAGTAAAACTAAACGCACTGTGGTTAACCCCAATAGAACTGCTAAGCTGTCGTCTTTTTATAGTTGTTTTTATAACCGTCTTTTATAGACGATTCTTAATTATTTGATTTGTAGACAACAAGTTATATCCATAAGTATAGGCTTTTTTTTTCAGTAATCGAGCATATTGATCCGTGATTGAACAATTTCTTGTCTTCATCGTTTCGCTAATTGCCAACTTTTTTTCTGCCTTATCGGGTGGTGGAGCGGGACTTATACAATTGCCTGCATTGATTTTTTTAGGCCTGCCTTTTGGACTGGCTCTAGCAACCCACAAAGTCGCCACCATTGCACTCGGCCTGGGCGCGACTGCGCGCCACTTAAAAGACAATAAAATTGAACGTGATCTGGCCTCAGTCATGCTTCTTGCGGGTATTCCCGGTGTTATTCTAGGAGCAGGTATCGTTCTACAAATTCCCGACTCAATCGCTAAAATAGCATTGGGCATACTCATCACTTGTCTCAGCATTTACTCGTTTTTATCACCCGATTTAGGTCAGACACTATCGGTAAAAAACAGGTCGGTAAAAGGCTATCTCGTCGGCGGAGGAATTTTATTTTTAATTGGAATTTTGAACGGGTCACTAACTTCAGGCACTGGCTTATTCGTAACACTTTGGTTAATCCGCTGGTTTGGGCTAGATTACAAATTAGCGGTGAGCTACACCCTCGTTTTTGTCGGCCTGTTCTGGAATACATCGGGCGCGATCACTTTAGGTTTTTTAGGTGATATCCACTGGATATGGATACCCGCGCTTTTACTCGGCTCATTTATTGGTGGTTACCTTGGCGCGCATTTCTCCATCGTAAAAGGTAACCAGCTCATAAAACGAAGCTTTGAAGTAGTGACACTATTAATTGGTTTAAAGCTATTATTTGGGGATTAAAATCGCTTAACGCTACCAGGAAATGAAAATGTTTCATTCATAAAAAAAGCCGCGCTGGCATTACCAGTTCGGCTTTTTTATCTTAGACCCACTTGAACAAGTTTGTTTAAATAGACTTATCCAACTCAGCAGGTCCGAGAAAACGGATCTAAATAAACATCATGCCATTGAACGTATATTATTATTCATCCGACTTTTTGTACGCGCCGCTCTATTAGTATGAATCAAACCCTTTCCAGAAACACGATCAATTACAGGGCAAGCTATTTTGTATGCTGCTTCTGCTGCTGCTTTATCACCCGCCTCTATCGCATAGTAAACTTTCTTGATGTAAGTACGCATCATTGAGCGAACGCCCACATTACGTGTCCGGTGAATTTCCGCCTGTCTTGCGCGTTTTTTAGCTGAAGCTGTATTTGCCACTGTTCTAAACCATCTGGAAAAAAGAGGACGTAG
>CAZCOZ010000034.1:11614-19184 GCA_964500555.1 uncultured Thiotrichaceae bacterium
ACGAAATTACTGCGATCCACCTTTACCGTAGGCGGTATGACGCTTTTATCGCGGGTGTTTGGCTTATTAAGAGACATTACACTGGCGACATTTTTTGGCGCTTCAGGCGGCACCGATGCCTTTCTGGTCGCTTTTAAAATCCCTAACTTTATGCGCCGTTTATTCGGAGAAGGCGCATTTTCGCAAGCTTTTGTCCCGGTTTTTTCCGAATATAAAGAAAAACACAGCCGTGCCGAGCTAAAAGATTTAGTCGATCACGTCGCCGGCACATTGGGTGGTTTTCTGCTCGCTTTGGCGGCATTAGGCATGGTTTTTGCGCCTGCATTAGTCTATCTGTTTGCGCCCGGTTTTAGCGACAATCCCGAACAATTCCAACTCACGGCTGACTTATTACGCATCACATTCCCTTATATCTTTTTTATCGCCTTAGTTGCTTTCGCCGGCGGCATTTTAAACAGCTTTCATCAATTCGCCGTACCTGCTTTCACGCCGGTGCTACTGAATATATGTATGATCGCTTCAGTATATCTACTCGCGCCCTATTTTGAAGAGCCATTAATGGCGTTAGCCTGGGGTGTGGCGATAGCCGGTTTAGTGCAGCTAGTCCTACAATTCCCCTTTCTAATCAAACTGGGTTTGATGCCGATCCCAAAAATCAGGCGCGGCCATGAAGGTGTTAAAAAAATTGGCAAGCTAATGATCCCAGCTATTTTAGGCTCTTCAGTGACGCAGCTTAATTTATTACTGGACACCATTATTGCCTCTTTTTTGATAACAGGCAGTGTCACCTGGTTATATTATTCGGATCGCTTACTGGAATTTCCGCTTGGCGTTCTGGGCATCGCCATCGGTACCGTTATTTTACCTACGCTCTCGCGACAGCATGCGCGCTCCTCTACGGATCAAGCTTTTAACGGTCAATTTAATCAAACACTCAACTGGGCACTGCGACTGGTCACATTGATATCGATTCCGGCCTGCGTTGGCCTCTTTCTGATGGCAGGCCCTATTCTCTCCTCACTATTTGAATACGGAAAATTCACCGCCAATGACACCTACTTCTCCAGCTTAAGCTTAATGGCTTACATGCTTGGGCTGCCCGCGTTCATTATTATTAAAATTTTAGCGCCGGGTTATTATGCACGACAGGATACGCGCACACCTGTGCGCATCGGCATTATTGCTATGGTCTGTAATATGGTGATGAATATTGCCTTTGTAGTGCCGATGGTGATGCTAGATTACGAAGCACCGCATGTCGGGCTCGCACTGGCAACCAGCCTTTCGGCTTACATTAATGCTATTTTGTTATATTCAGGCCTGCGCGATAAAGGCATTTTCAAACCTCAGGACGGCTGGTTGGCCTGGTTGTTTAGAATCTGTATTGCGACAATCGCTATGGCAGCAGTGATTATCTGGCTCAATTCGGATGCAATACAATGGAGTCAATGGCAATTGCTGGAGCGCCTGAGTCAACTCGGTATCATTATTACTTCTGCTACGATTGTTTATTTCGCCTTGCTCTGGTTACAGGGTTTACGGCCAGATCAAATTAAAAATCAGGCTTAACGGATAAAACACAGCAAATTTCAAGCTAAAAACGCGCATGAAAAATCTGCAAGACATTGATATCTGCTAGGATATACACTTTTATTGCTAGCACTACAAAACCTTCATGCACGTTATTCGCGGCTTACACAACTGCCAAAATAAGCACCAACACAGTGTGATTACCATCGGTAATTTTGATGGCCTGCATATTGGCCATCAAAAAATGCTGGAACAACTGAGCGTGGAAGCAAAACGTCTAAACACTCACCGCTGTTTGATGACATTTGAACCGTTGCCACGCGAATACTTTTCCAAAGGCAGCGCCTCTAACGGCAAGCCTTCTAAAAACATGGTCAGTGCCGCCAGACTCACCAACCGTATTGAAAAAATGCGGATATTAAATAGTTTCGACGTCGCTATTCAGCCTGAATATTTGTTATTTCTAAATTTCAATCAGGCGCTCGCCAGCATGAGCGCGAATGAATTTATCGAAAAAATCCTGCTCGATAAACTCAAAATAAAATCTGTCATCGTCGGTGATGATTTCCGTTTTGGTTGCGATCGCCAGGGCGATTTTACTTTACTGAAAGAATACGGCGAAAAACACCAGTTTTCTGTCATCAATATTAATTCACAGTGTGTTGACCAACAACGCATTAGCAGCACGCTGATTCGACAACTGCTGGCTGAAGATCAATTCGAACTGACTGACAAAATGTTAGGCCGACCCTACACAATTTGCGGCCACATAAATCATGGTGACAAACGCGGGCGCACCATTGGTTTCCCGACTGCCAATATTCACTTAAGACGCACAGAAACACCACTTAGCGGCGTATATTCTGTTACCATGCATTCTCAGAAACATGGCAATATTGCTGGTATTGCAAACCTTGGTCGACGCCCCACAGTGGACGGCGAACGAGTACAACTGGAAGTTCATCTGTTCGATTTCGAGCAAGACATTTACGGCGAACAGGTTTGCATTTCGTTCCAGAAAAAAATTCGCGATGAGAAAAAATTTAACTCATTTGACGACTTGAAAAAACAAATAAAGATCGATTGTGAGATCGCAATCGATCAATGAATAATGAATAATGAATAATTTTTTATTAAACAAAAAAGCATTGCAACAACATCTGTTTATCCGATTGTTCACTATTCATTATTCATTATTCATTATTCATTGCTGCTAACTACTATGGATTACAAACCAACCCTCAACCTGCCCGCTACTGATTTCCCT
This sequence comes from uncultured Thiotrichaceae bacterium, assembly GCA_964500555.1. GTDB lineage: Bacteria > Pseudomonadota > Gammaproteobacteria > SZUA-229 > SZUA-229. The sequence continues at coordinate 14,412 of CAZCOZ010000034.1, forward strand.
ATGCGCGGCAATTTGGCCAATCGCGAACCTGAAATGCTGAAGCAATGGCAGGCGAATAATCTATATCAGAAAATTCGTGACGTATCAGATGGTCGCCCAACCTTTGTTTTACATGATGGCCCACCGTATGCGAATGGTGATATTCACATTGGTCACGCGGTCAATAAAATTCTTAAAGACATTATTATTAAAAGCCACACCATCGATGGCTTCGATGCACGATATGTACCGGGCTGGGATTGTCATGGCTTGCCCATCGAATTAATGGTCGAGAAAAAAATTGGTAAGGCTGGGGTAAAGGTTGACGCTAAAACCTTCCGCGAAAAATGCCGTGAGTATGCAGCCAAACAAGTTGATGGTCAGCGTAAAGATTTTATTCGTCTAGGCGTTTTAGGTGACTGGCAAAAACCTTACCTCACTATGGATTACAAATTTGAAGCCGACATTGTTCGCAGTCTGGGGAAGATAATTGATAAGGGACATTTGCATCAGGGCAGCAAACCCGTGCACTGGTGCTTAGATTGTGGCTCGGCATTAGCAGAAGCAGAAGTTGAATATCAGGATAAAGAATCACCTGCGATTGATGTTATGTTTGTTGCTTCTAGCAATAATGATTTTGAGAAAGCGTTTAACTGTACTAAAGGCAACGGAAATATTGCTGCTGTTATCTGGACAACAACACCGTGGACATTACCTGCTAATCAGGCAGTCGCATTACACCCTGAATTCAATTACGATCTTATTCAAATTGAGACAGATAACGGACCTGCGCGTTTAATTCTCGAAACATCATTAGTCGAAAGCACATTACAACGTTACGGTATTGAAAGCAGCAAACACTTAGCCAGCTGTCAGGGACAGGCCTTAGAAAATCTGCAGGTCAAACATCCCTTCTACGATAAAACCGTTCCGATTATTTTAGGTGATCACGTAACAACCGAAGCAGGCACAGGTGGTGTACATACTGCACCGGGGCATGGTCAGGACGATTACATTGTCGGCAATCGTTATGGTTTAGAAGTTTATAACCCCGTTGGCGGTAACGGTGTATTTTTACCCGACACCGAATTGTTTGCTGGCAAACACGTCAACAAAGTTAACCCAGAAATTATTGAAGTATTAAAAGAGAACAAGGTTCTTTTAAAACATGCAAAACTAAAACACAGCTACCCCTGTTGCTGGCGTCATAAATCACCGATTATTTTTCGCGCTACACCACAATGGTTTATCAGCATGGAACAGGCTGGCCTACGCGAACTAGCGAACAAAGCGATTAAAGAAACCACCTGGTTACCCGACTGGGGTCAGGCACGCATTGAAAGCATGGTCAATAACCGACCTGACTGGTGTATTTCTCGACAACGAACCTGGGGCGTGCCGATACCGTTATTCGTGCATAAAGAGACTGGCGAACTGCACCCACAAACGCAGAACTTAATTGAACAGGTCGCAGACAAAATTGAACAGAACGGCATTGAAGCCTGGTTCTCTTTAGAGGCCAGCGATTTAATTGGTGACGAAGCCGAACAGTACGACAAAGCCACCGATACACTCGATGTCTGGTTTGATTCAGGCGTTACCCATGCCTGTGTTTTAGATCAACGCACGAAATTACCTTTCCCTGCGGATTTATATTTAGAAGGTTCTGATCAACATCGCGGCTGGTTTCAATCATCATTGTTAACCTCCGTGGCAATCAATGGTGTTGCGCCTTACAAAAAAGTATTAACACACGGCTTCACTGTTGATGCTAAAGGTAAAAAAATGTCGAAGTCTTTAGGCAACGTAATGTCACCGCAAAAAGTCGTTGGCACATTAGGCGCGGACATTTTGCGTTTGTGGGTTGCGAGTAGTGACTACAGTAATGAAATGACCGTTTCTGATGAAATTCTAAAACGCAGTGCAGACTCTTACCGGCGCATTCGTAATACCGCGCGCTTTTTACTTGCCAATTTAAATGGTTTTAATCCAGCAACCGATAAACTAGACACCAACGAATTACTCTCACTCGATCGCTGGGCAATCGCAAAAGCTTTAGAATTACAAAATGAAATTATTGCCGCTTATAAAGAGTTTAATTTCCATTTAATCCACCAACGACTACAACATTTTTGCACTGTCGATATGGGTGGTTTTTATTTAGACATTATTAAAGATCGACAATACACAACGCAAAGTAACAGCGTTGCACGACGTTCTGCACAAACCGCGCTGTATCATATTAGCGAAGCGCTTTGTCGTTGGGTGGCCCCTATACTCAGCTTTACCGCTGAGGAATTATGGCAGGCATTACCCGGCGAGCACAGCGAATCACCTTTATTAGAAGCATGGTATGAAGATTTAGCCTCTTTAGATGCTAACGAAAAAATGAATATGAATTTCTGGCAAAACATTCTGGAAATTCGTTCGCTCGTCAGTAAAGAGCTCGAAGCACTACGCGCAGATAAAACCATTGGCTCATCGCTAGATGCAGAAGTAACACTTTATGTTGATGCTGAGTTAAAGAACATGCTTGAATCATTACAGGAAGAGCTTCGCTTTGTATTGATTACATCAGAGGCCCGTGTCGAAGACATTAACAATGCCGACAGTGATTGCGCAGAATTAAACTTAGGCGATGGAAAAACCATAAAAATAAAAACGTTCGCATCAACGAATGAAAAGTGTGTTCGTTGTTGGCATCATCGTAAAGACGTTGGTCAAAACAAGGAACATCCAGAACTTTGCAGTCGCTGTGTAGAAAATGTTGCCGGCGATGGCGAACAGCGTTTGTTCGCGTAACTTCGTTAACAACTGCACTACTTAAATAAAATTATTATGAAATGGTTATGGCTTTCAGCGTTTATTGTTGTGTTCGATCAACTAACAAAAAAGATAGCTGAGGCAGAATTAGCCTTACATAAAGCTATCGCGATTTTTCCTGAGTTCAACTTTTTCCCCGGTCTTAATTTTACCCTGATGTATAACAAAGGCGCGGCGTTTAGTTTTTTAAGTGATGCTGGCGGCTGGCAGCGTATTTTATTTGTCACCCTTTCAACAGGGATTAGTATTTTTCTTTTTTTCTGGTTAAAACAAATCACGAAAGATGAAGAACAAAAACATAATAGCCTAATTCAGATTGCCATTGCTTTTATTCTCGGCGGTGCAATTGGCAACCTGATTGATCGCGCGCACACAGGCGCTGTCGTAGACTTTATTCAGGTTTATTATTCAAATTCTTACTTCCCTACATTTAACATTGCTGACGCTACTATTACAATTGGTGCCGGGCTGCTTATTCTTGACATGCTGCTGGAAAGTCGCCGAAATAAACGCAATAAAGAACAAGAAAATTCATGACAGATAAAATCAATATGCACAGCCTGATTTTAATGCATTACAGTATTGCGTTAACTAACGGCTCTGTAATCGAAAGCAGTTATGATGATGAACCAGTAGAAATAACCATGGGCAATGGCGACATCACTGAAGGCATGGAACTCTCTTTATTCGGCTTAGAAGAAGGTGATTCACAAACGCTTACGCTTACTCCCGAGCAGGGGTTTGGCTTACGCGATAAAGAAAACATTAGCGACATGCCATTAACTGATTTTCCAGATGACTTACCAGTAAAAGCGGGATTATCTTTTTCTTTTGAGACACCTGACGGCCAGGAAATTCCAGGCTCAATTATTCGCTTAAAAGATGATTTTGCAGAAGTCGATTTCAATCATCCCCTGGCTGGCCATGAAATTATTTTCACCATAAATATACTCGACGTGAATAATACACAAACAGAAACTCGCTAAACTCACCCCAAAATATTAAACGACATCCACCATAATTTTTGATAAATTACTCTGATGAATATCTACTTAGCTAATCCACGCGGTTTCTGTGCAGGCGTTGATCGTGCCATAGAAATTGTAGAACGTGCGTTAGAAATATTTTCAGCGCCCATCTATGTGCGTCATGAAGTTGTGCACAACCGTTATGTGGTTAACGATTTAATCGAGAAGGGCGCCGTATTTGTTGAAGAACTTGACGAAATCCCTGATGGCTCTACCGTGATTTTTAGCGCCCACGGTGTTTCACAAAAAGTCCGCAGCGAGGCACAGTCACGAGACCTACGCATATTTGATGCAACCTGCCCGCTGGTAACCAAAGTTCATCTGGAAGTTGCCAAACACGAGAAACAGTCAGAAGATGTTATTTTAATCGGCCACGCTGGCCATCCAGAAGTGGAAGGCACACTCGGCCAATACAAAACCAATCCTGCTAGCGAAATATATTTAGTAGAAACCGTTGCTGATGTTGGATCGTTGCAGGTTAAAAATCCAAACGCTTTAGCCTATGTAACACAAACAACTTTATCCGTTGACGACACTAAAAATATTATTGACGCATTAAGAAAAAAATTCCCCACCATTGCCGGCCCTCGCAAAGATGATATTTGTTACGCCACACAAAATCGACAGGATGCAGTAAGAGAACTCGCTGACAAGGTTGATGTATTTTTAGTTATCGGCTCAGCAAACAGCTCCAATTCAAACCGCCTACGAGAACTAGCAGAAAAACAAAAAGTGAATGCTTACTTAATCGATGGCGTAGAAGATATAAATAATGACTGGTTCAAAAATGCAAATTCAATCGGCGTCACAGCCGGCGCATCCGCACCCGAAATTTTAGTTAAACAAGTTATCAAAAAACTGGAAAACCTTTTCGACACAACCATCATCACCAATGAAAAGGCAACTGAAAATGTGCATTTTCAGTTGCCTAAAGAACTACGCT
>CAZCOZ010000035.1:0-18893 GCA_964500555.1 uncultured Thiotrichaceae bacterium
ACTTTGGTAATAAAGCATAAATCAGCCGAGCCCGGTGTGGCTTTGTTGGCATTGGGTTTAAATTCTTTCCCTGCTTCATGTAAATTTATTTTCTGATTGCCAAAGGTTAAGGCGACGCGATCATCTGCATATTGTATGGCGTACATATCTAACACGCGGGCATAAAACTCTAAGGTTGTAGGTATGTCTTTAACCGTTAATACAATGTGATCGATATGCGAAATGGTTAACATGATTTCTTATCCTTTTTCTGAATGTTTTTGTTCTCACGTTCTGTGCAGGAATGTAAGATTTTTCATTTTTCATTTTTCATTTTTCATTTTTCATTGCAACAACTACGCTTGTGTCTTATGACGAAAGTAGATAACGACAGTGAGTAATGCTAACAAGATAACCCAGATAGCAATATATAATAGTCGAGACTGTTTGGCTTTATGGGCTTCCAGCCAGGTGCGTGGTTGAATGCCGCGAAACAGAAAAACCAGTTTTGATGATAAATTAATACAAACGATATTGATGGTGAGTAATAATGCTGCGCCCAGTGCAAGATTATACTCGCCAATACTTAACATTAAACCGATGGTGACGGCAGGTGGCATTAGGGCAACGGCCACCATCACACCAACTAAAACGGTTGAGGTTCCACTGACCAAAGAAAGCGATGCAGCGGCACCGGATGCAAGTGCAATGGCGGTGCCGGAATAAGATGCATCGGTGCGAGATAATAATTCAAAACTATTGAATTCTCCTGGCCAGATAAGGCCAATAGCAATCGCTACCAGTATGGAAACATTGATACCGATAAAAATGGCTTTGAGTGATTCAATAACGAGCTCTTTTTCACCCAGTGATGTGCCTAAAGAAAAAGCAATATTGGGGCCGAGTAATGGTGCGATAACCATGGCACCGACAATAACAGCGAGATTGTTTTCAAGTAAACCAATAGCGGCAACAATAGCGGAAAGCACCACAAGTAAAACAAAATTATTGTTGAGCTGAGTATCTTTTTCTACCTGTACCAGAATTTCTTCGCGGGTGCTCATCAGAGCCGCTTTTTTTCTGGTTTTCTCTTTTATTTTTTCCTGTTCTTTTTGTTCTTCACTAAGTTGTTCGCTGTCTTCTTCTTTATTTTCTTCGACGGGTTTAGGTAATACGGTGTCGAGTGGAATAATTAATACATGGTAATTTTCGGTAGTATTCAAAACTGTTTGCAACGTATCTAAAACCCGTTGACGATTTTCTGGCCGTACCAACATGCGTGCAGAAATTCGACCGTCTTCGTTATTGGCGCCAAACCACAGGTCTTCGATTTTGTGTTGTTCAGCAATACCTGAGATGGTATCGCGATGAGCGGCGTCGGCAATGACTTCTATAATTTTCATTGCCAGCGATTATATCGTGTTTAAAAGAAAATGTTTTTTGCTACGATAAAAAAATCAGAATAGAACAAGGTTGTGCGGGATATAACGGTAAGAGGATGTTTGATTCGTTCAGAGTGAGCTGGTAGCAATAAAGAAAACGACCATTACGGCAATTGAGGCCGCAAGAATACTGGGGAGTTTTAAACAAATACCCGGTAAATCGGCACACTGTTTTTTATGTTTACATTGCTGACAAACTTTCATGTGTTGCTCTTTTTTTAACTGCGTTGTTGTATAAACTGAGTGTCACTCTAACGCTAAAAACAGAATCAATACAGTGGACTAAAGGTTTTATTTGTGACGATGTGACAGGCAGCACGCTTTTATAGGGTTAATTTTATTGCCAATTTGGCAGGTGAAATAATGTGAAAATTTCACGTCGTTGAATATGGACGTTTTGGTAAAAACGAAGCAATAAAAAAGGCGATGAATAATCACCGCCCTTAAATGCACTCCAGCCTCCGAGGCTTATTATTATATCCTTAATCTACCTACATTAAATGTATGCAGTGAGTGTCTTTTGTTTATTGCGCATTGTTGAACCTCAGTGCGCATTACAAATTAATTAAGACAAATTAATCCCAGCTTAACGCACCCCCTGTTTGATATTCTGTTACGCGTGTCTCAAAAAAGTTTTTCTCTTTTTTAAGGTCGAGTACTTCAGACATCCATGGGAAAGGATTAGTCGCGCCTGTGTATTGTTCGGGCAAGCCAATTTGTGAGCAGCGACGGTTGGCGATGAACTGTAAATACTCTTCGAACATTGGGGCATTTAAACCCAGGATACCGCGTGGCATAGTGTCACGTGCATATTGGGTTTCAATGTCGACGGCATCGCGAATCAGTTCAACCATTTCCTGTTGAAATTCTGCTGTCCAGAGATGTGGGTTTTCGATTTTTATCTGATTGATCACATCAATACCAAAATTCATGTGCATGGATTCATCGCGCATAATGTACTGGAACTGTTCTGCTACACCGGTCATTTTATTGCGACGACCCATGGATAAAATTTGCGTGAAACCAACGTAGAAGAAGATACCTTCAAACACAACATAGAATGCGATTAGTTCACGTAAAAGTTTTTGATCGTTTTCAGGTGTGCCAGTCTGAAAATTTGGATCAGCAAGATGTTTGGTAAACGGTAACGCCCACTCTGCTTTGCGTGCAACTGCAGGCAGCTCGCGATACATATTAAATATTTCGCCTTCATCTAAACCTAATGATTCAACACAGTACTGATAAGCGTGTGTGTGTACAGCTTCTTCGAATGACTGACGCAATAAATACTGGCGACATTCAGGATTAGTAATATGACGATAAACAGCAAGCACAAGATTATTGGCAACTAAAGAATCAGCGCTGGCAAAGAAGCCGAGGTTGCGTTTTATCACGGTGCGTTCATCGTCGGTTAAGCCATTTGGATCACGCCATAAAGCTAGATCCGCGGTCATGTTTATTTCCTGTGGCATCCAGTGATTGGCGCAACCATCTAAATATTTTTGCCATGCCCAGTCATATTTAAAAGGCACTAGCTGGTTTAAATCAGCACGACAGTTAATGATTTTTTTATCGTCAACTTGAATGCGTGACGCGCCCATTTCAATTTTTTCTAGACCCGTGCCACTTAAGTCAGCGTCAGACGGTGTAGTTGCAAGGTCGGTAATTTCTGGGAAAGGATTCACCTGCGGTGCTGCACCTGCTGTTGCCATTAGTTGCTCATTTGAAACGACACCATCACCTGCATGGGGTACGCCTGCATGAGACACGGTAGGTGCTGTATTTTTTACGGTTTCGTCCTGTGCTATTGCGTCATGAATTCTTTCGCGCGTTTGCATTACTGGGTCTTGCTCAACAGGTTCTTGTGCAACAGGTTCAGTTACCGTATTGGTAACATTATTGTTAGTCGTGTTTTCAATCGAGCCGTCAATCGTGTTGTTGAACGCGGTTTTAGTCGTGTTATCAAATTGTGCAAAAGGGTCTTCCCAGTTGTTAAGCATTTTTTATTACCTCTGAATCCGTATTTTTATTATTGTTATTTTTTTGTTTTAAAATTTTTAATCATTAGTGTTGCTTAATTAATACTACTGACAGGCATCACAGTCAGGATCAAGAATCGAGCAGGCACTGGGTGCTGACGACATGGGTGCTGAAGATCTGGGTGCTGAAGATGCAGCACCGACGCCAGTGGTTTGATCTGCTGTTGCTACGGCATTAAGACCACTACCACGACTATTATCAACGGTTGATTTCTCAACATGCGTCGCACCCATAGAACGAAGATAGTAAGTGGTTTTTAAGCCACGAATCCATGCAAGTTTGTAAAGTGCATCCAGTTTTTTACCATTGGGTTCTGACATGTAGAGATTTAATGACTGTCCCTGGTCGATCCATTTTTGACGACGTGATGCGGCTTCAACTAACCAACGTGCATCCAGTTCAAAAGCAGTTTGGTATAGCCCTTTAAGATCCTCAGGAACACGATCAATGTTCTGCACGCTACCATCGTAGTATTTAAGGTCATTTGCCATGACTTCATCCCAAATACCACGTTCGCGTAAGTCTTTAATCAGGTAAGGGTTTACCACGGTAAATTCACCTGAAAGATTCGATTTAACGAACAGGTTCTGATAAGTCGGCTCGATAGATTGACTAACACCACAGATGTTTGAAATGGTTGCAGTGGGTGCAATCGCCATGGTGTTGGAATTACGCATACCAACGGTTTGCACGCGTTGGCGTAATGAATCCCAGTCAAACGTGTGGCTGCGATCAACCTCTAAATAATTGCCGCGACCTTCAGCAAGGTAGTCGAGTGAGTCAATCGGTAAAATGCCTTTGCTCCACAATGAACCTTCGAAGGTGGAGTAACGACCGCGTGCTTCAGCAAGATCGGTCGACGCTTTAATTGCAAAGTAACTAATCGCTTCCATGGTACGGTCAGCAAATTCAACCGCATCTTCTGAAGCATAAGGTAGACGCTGTTTGTACAATGCATCCTGGAATCCCATCACGCCCATGCCAACAGGGCGATGGCGTAAATTTGAATCGCGTGCTTCGGGTACGCTGTAGAAGTTGTAATCAATTACATTGTCTAACATACGCATTGCGGTATTGATTGTGCGTTCCAGTTTTTCTGTGTTCAGACCGTTTTCATCCATGTGTGCAGGTAAGTTAATCGAACCTAAATTACACACTGCAATTTCCTGATCGTTTGTGTGCAGCATGATTTCTGTACACAGGTTAGAGCTATGTACCACGCCGACATGCTGATTGCTATAACGTAAGTTGCATGGATCTTTAAACGTAACCCAGGGATGGCCTGTTTCAAATAGCATGCTAATCATCTTGCGCCACAGGGTTGCTGCTTTGATGGTTTTAGATACACGCATACCACCATTAGCGGCTTTTACTTCGTAAGCGGCGTAAGCTTTCTCGAACTTTTTACCATAGAGATCATGTAAGTCAGGTGTTTCGTCAGGGCTAAATAAAGTCCACTCTTTGTCTTCAGCAACACGTTTCATGAATAAATCAGGAATCCAGTTTGCGGTATTCATGTCGTGCGTGCGACGACGATCATCACCGGTGTTTTTACGTAAATCTAAAAACTCTTCGATATCAATATGCCATGTTTCTAAATAAGCACACATTGCACCTTTGCGCTTGCCGCCCTGATTAACCGCAACTGCGGTATCGTTAGCGACTTTTAAAAACGGGACAACACCCTGCGATTTGCCGTTAGTGCCTTTAATGTGCGCGCCCATGCCGCGAACACGCGTCCAGTCGTTGCCTAGCCCGCCAGCATATTTCGATAATAGCGCGTCATCTTTAATTGAGTTAAAGATGCCATCAAGATCATCAGGAATAGTTGTTAGGTAACAACTGGAAAGTTGTGGGCGTAATGTACCGGAGTTAAATAATGTAGGTGTTGAGCTCATGAAATCGAATGAAGACAATAAACGGTAGAACTCAATGGCACTTTCTTCACGATTTACTTCGGTTAGTGCAAGACCCATTGCAACGCGCATGAAAAAGGCCTGGGGTAATTCGAAACGGGTATCTTCAGAATGAATGAAGTAACGGTCATATAATGTTTGTAAACCAAGATAGGTGAACTGATGATCACGTGACGCATCAAGCTGCTTACCCATGTATTCAAGATTATATCCTGCTAAACGTGGATCAAGTAACTCCAGATCAATCGCACGTCGAATGTACTTACCGAAGTAATCCGCGTACTGTGTTTTAATTTCTGCCTGCGTGGCATTGGTGGTTTTGTTGTAAACAAAACTAAGTGCTTCGGTGCGTAAATCATCAAGTAATAAACGTGAAGCGGCGTAGCCATAATCGGGTTGTTTTTCGATAAGGGTGCGCGCACTCATTACTAACATGCGAGAAACGTCTTTGTTGGGTACACCATCAAATAAGTTACGTTCAGTGTCATCAAGGATAGCTTGCGGGTCGACATCCTCCAGACCTTCACATGCTTCAGTGACAATGGCATGCAAACGCTTGCTGTTTAATGGTTGTGTGCTGCCATCTTCTAAAGTGACATTGATTTTTCTGGCGGTAGAGTCAATTTCTGTTTGCGCCAGTTCCTGTTCTTGAACGGCACGTGCGCGAGCATGTTCATCACGATAGATAACGTAAGCACGTGAGATTTGCTGATGACCTTCACGCATCAAAGCAAGCTCAACCTGATCCTGAATATCTTCAATATGGAAAGTACCACCGTCTGGAATACGGCGAGTTAATGCATTCATGACCATTTCAGTCAGGTTCTTTACAATTTCATGAATACGATTGCTGGCTGCAGCATTACCGCCTTCGACCGCTAAAAAGGCCTTGGTCATCGCAACAGAGATTTTTTCACTATCAAAAGCCGTCACTTTGCCATTACGTCGGATAACGCGAAACTGGCCAGGTGCGGTTGCAGCAATACTGGTTGAATCAATACCTGCTGAAAGCGGTGTTTGAGTCGCTGTTGAAGTCGTTGGATTTTGATCAGGTGTGTTTGTTTGCATTACGCTTATTCCTGCGGCCGTTTTGGTTATTATTATGGTGAGTCACAATCTCGCCGTTCTTGTGCGGCGTTTTCATGCTGGATACTATAGGGTGTGGTTGAGGGTGAAGTCAAGCACTATATATTGTGTGTATTCCCGTGGAGAGGTAGCGTAAAAACTGTGGATAAGTTGGATTTTATTAATAAATTCCACAACTTAATTATGTGCTAAAAATGCCCCATTATAAATATAAGGACTTACCTATATAAGTTTTTTTTGGGGTGAATACTGAGAGAGCATCAAGAATATTTTTTGACTCAAACAGGAGGGTGTTTTTGATTGAAATGGAAGAGGTTTGTGTCATCCGTGAATTTTGTCATTACAGGCAAAGCGTGGTCATCTCATGCGTATGACTTAGTCGCTTATCAGAGATTTCTATGCCTTGCCTGCAATGATGTAAGGTTTTTTATTTAGTGACTAAAGCGGTAGTGACTAAAGCGGCTTTTGCAACCAACGAATTTTCCATTTTTTTGCATGGGCTAAATATCTTCCACGTTTGGGGCCGTATTCATAAATTGCCAGTCCAGTGATAATGAAGGCAGTGCCAATCCATACTTTTGTATTAATCATTTCGTCATTTAAAAAAGAGCCTAATAATAAGGCAGTAATCGGTGTGATCAACGCAATAATGGCGACGCGCTCTGGGCTTAGTTTTTTGAGTAAATAAAAATACAATGGAAAGCCGAGTGCAGAACCAATAATGGCCAGGTATAAAATAGACAATAGCGATTTATAGGGCAATGCTTCTGGCCATTCGGTTATGAATAAGCAATTAGCAAGGAACAACGGCATGGCAATGGCGATGCTGCCTGCGGTTATTGCAATGGGGTGAAAATTCGGGTTTTGTTGTTTTATTAAAACCGCACCCAGTGACTGCGATGCGGCGCTGATAATGACTGCGCTAACCCCTAACATTGCAGCTGTGGAAATACTTAGGCTTTCGATAAAAACCACGCATAAACCGGTCAGCGCTGTAATCATACCGGCTAGTCTTATTCCCGATAAAACAGAATCTTTTAAAATGATGCTTGCCATTACGCTGGTAAACATGGGCGATAAACCGAACACCACAGAAATCCAGCCTGATGGAATACGTTGTGCGCCCCAGTAAACAAAACTCATCGCGACATAAAGTGAAAGGCCGCTAACAAGGTAAACGCTGCGTGCTTGTTTATGCCATGGAAATGAAATTTTTAATACTCGGAGCAGTATTAATAGCGCAATTAAACCAATGAACATACGTGCCGCAACGCCAAATTGAAAGCCGATTTCATTGCCGCTCCATTGAATGGCCAGCGGTGTGGTGCTCCAGATAAGGATAACGGAGAGATAAGATAGAGGGACTGACACTTTTCGTTTCCTGTTGTTAATGTTTCTTTGCTTATTAGTATCGTGATGGCTTAATAGCGTGATAGCCAGAAAAAAGGCCACTGTTTTAATTCAGTGGCCTTTTTTGTATTGTTGCTTGGGATTTATGTTGTATTCTTAGGTATGTCTAAGTATAAATCCTGGCAGACAAGTGAAAAGAGCCCACTGCGTTCGCTTCCAACGGAGGCAAATGGCCATGGCTAAAATCACCACTTGTCGGTGCTTTATTATCAGAACGGTTAACATGCTTCGATAGTGATTTATTTTCACATTGCTGTCAATTATATATGTAGAAAATTTTTCTAAATCAACAAAATAAATGAAATTGAATGCTGTATATTGAAATCGATCATCGTACAATTGAGTTCAACGCATAAGCATTGATGCTAGCTATTCATTAAAATATTGAGTTTGGTAGTTAGTAAATTACAGAGGATAAAGTAATGGCCGTAATAAAATTCATTCTGATTGTCATTGTATTGATTGTTGCATTGACAAGTTTTACTTTATACAGCAATGATGCAAATCTGTTTCAGTCGCCAGGTATTGGTCAACGTCTATCTATTTTCCTGAAGACGAATGTTGCTGAAACTTCGGATGATCACATACTGGAGGAATTGCGCACACCTATTTTTGATATTGGTGCAGAATCGTTACAAAAACGGGTGCTCAATGCAGCAACCATATTGCGCTGGGATGTGGTATCACAGGACAGTGAAAATCAAAATATGCATATAATTGTGCGCTCACCCGTGTTTTTATTTGAAGATGATGTTTTTGTTCAGGTGCAATTTATTGATACGAGGAAATCATCGTTACATATTCGCTCAAGCTCACGAAAAGGGCGTGCCGATTTTGCGGCGAATTCGGGACATATTCAGGCATTGATTGCCAGGATAAAACAATAATGAAAGGGCTTTAGATTAGATGAAAAATACATTATTGCTGGTGATTCTGGCTTTGCAGAGTTCTTCTGCTTTTGCGCTGATGCCCAGATTTACAGAAGAAGACGGTAGTACAAACTGGCAGCATATCGCTAATTTTACGGGCTCCATATTATTAATCCTGCTATCGATTGTATCTGTTTATTTGTATATTGCGCGTCGTAAAGCGTATCAGGCGAACCTTGAGTTAACCGCAATTCGGAACGAACTGGAAGAGCGAGTGCAGGAACGAACAGCAACACTGAAGCAATCGAATCAACTGCTGGAAGAAGAAATTTCTCAGCATGTAATTACCGCCGATCATCTACGTTCTTCTGAATTTTATATAAAAGATATTTTAACCTCGATGCCATTGATGCTTGTAGGGCTGGATAAAAATGGAAAAATCATACAGTGGAATAAGCAAGTTGAAGAAGTGTCGGGGATATCATTAGAAAAGGCATTGGGTAAAACCTTGTGGGAAGCCTATCCGAAGACAACGGTTCGCCCTGAACATATTCAGCAAGCAATTGATGAAAATAAAATCATCCAGCTAAAACAGAGTTTACGAAGCCTCTACCATTTCGATATTATCGTTTATCCATTGCAGGAATCAGACGCTGGCGTTGTTGTGTTGATTGATGATGTGACGAAGCAAACGGCGGCGGAAAATATGCTGATTCATAATGACAAAATGTCTTTTATGGGAGAGCTGGCTTCGAGCATGGCGCATGATATTAACCTGCCATTGCAGGCTATTATGATGGACCTGAGGCGGTTTCAGCGGCTTATCAGTGATAGCGCTGTGAGTGAATCGCAACAGGAGAAGGGCGATGATCAACAACAAGTTCTTAATACTATTATCACTGAGATGTCAGCAAAGGGTGAGCAGGTATCAACCATTATCAGTAATTTACTGGCCTTTGCACGAAGCCGTAGCGGTGAAAAGCAGATGGTTAATATTGTTGAGGTAATGCAAAATACGATCAGATTAGCGAGTGAAGTTATTTCTGTTTCAGGTGATCTGCCTTTTAATGAAATTAAACTTGAGCGCAACTACGAAAAAAACCTGCCGTTTGTACCTTGTTATGTCACGGAGTTACAACAGGTTATTTTAAGTTTATTTCGTCATGCCTATCATGCACTAGCGTTAAAACAAAAGGCTGATTTTAAACCATTGATTAAAATTTTTCTGTCTGAAAACTATGGTGATCTGTGGATTAAAATTCAACATAACGGATTGGGTTTAACGGCTGAAGAACAAATGAATTTGTTCGAGCCTTTTTTCACTGACAAATCAAAAGATGAATCAAGCGCAGAAGATTTTGATGCCAGTCAGCGCCTGTCTTTTTCACACTATATTATAACCGAGCAGCATCAGGGCAATATGGCTGTGACGTCTGATGTTGAGCTTGGCTCTACCATTCATATTCAATTGCCCGTTCGGAATTAATGTTGTCCTTTTAGCTCAGTAACTTTTCACGTACAAATGTTGTTTGTTTAATGAGACGTTCTTTGTTTTCATCAGGCACAGTTTTTAATTCAGCAACACGTGAACTAAAGTTGCTGGTTTTTAATAACGTATCCTCAATGATTTCGTCTGTTTGTGATTTGTTTAAGCCACAACTTTTTGCAAAACGTTCAACAGCCAATTTTAGCGTGATGGGTTCGTCGCTGTCTTCGGGTGTTTCACCGTACTCACCAAAAGGCATTACGCTTATCATGTCGTGTTGCGCATAAGCACGCATCGGTGCAGGGTCGTATATTTTTGAAAAACACTTTGTATCATCCGTTATATCGTTTGCGCAAGTTATCGATAAATTTTCCAGATGTAAATCACCATTACCTGTTAATAGTGACATTAAGAAGCGTTTGAATAAATGTTGTTTGGCTGCAATGGTATCGCTAACTAATTCGACAGGTGAAACATCAATTGCCTGTGCAATTAAATCATAACGGTAGTCATAATGATTGTTTAATGGAATGCCTGACGCGAGTATGGAATACAATGTTTCGCTGCACAGTGGCGTGTTATCCTGATCACGGTCAAAACGTTCGATGGCCAGTGCAGGCATACCTTTAAACATACATGACCAATATCGTGGTACATCAAAACCGGCCTCGCGGTGTATATCTAGCGCCAACATCTCTAGTTCGATAATGCCAGGGTAGCGTGTGGTTTGTTCAAACTTCAATACGATATCGATAATGCCGGGTGTTTTTACACGGGTAGGTAAACCAATGCGACCATCCCATCCCGATTCAGGAATGGATAATAATAGTTTTGGAATAGCGCCACCAACACTGGGTGTGGGGCCGACAGTTTGAATAAAAATTTCGATGTCTTCTTCAAACCAGGTCATGAATTGTTTTAATGAAAAACCGAGCTCGTCAGAAATTTCCATCAGTTCATGATTGGGTGGACTGGCGTACCAGTTTTCGGCCGTGGTATCGTTTTCAAAAACATCAATATGACCGATGCCGCCGTGACCGGAGACTTTTAAAATTTCCCAGTCAGCATCAAAACTTGCCATGTCGGTATTGGAAAATTGTTGGCCGTGTTTTTTCTGTAAATATTTTAGCGCCAGATTGCGTTGAAAATTATCGGCCTGTCGTGGTGGTATCAATGATTGAATCGGTGGAAATAAATCAAACGGTTTTTGGCGCTCACGAGTAATGGTGGTATTGCCGTAAAATTCAGGCGCATACACCAAACCTAAACCCGGTAAGTTTAGTTGCAGGTAGTCTTCGTCATAGGTAAAGCGGCATTCTTTATCGGTGACGTAAAGTCGACCCATGCGATTAGGCTTTCCGCCTAAACGTGTCCAGATCACAGCTTCTCTATCGGTACTCATGATAAACTTTTATGGTTGCGCTTTAAGATGGCCATTCACGATGGAAACAAAGTGCCTTCCTGCACTTTGTCTGCGATGGGGTTATCGGCAATGAGTTTGAGTTTTAGGCCAGCAATCTGTGCGAGTTGCTGTACGGTTTTGAAACGTAACGTCGAGTTTTTTCTGGCGCGTGATAAGGTCTCCTGACGAATGCCGGCACGTGCAGCAAGTTCGCCCTGGCTAATGTTTTGCGCTTTCGCGGTTTCGATGATTTCGTTAATGATGTTAGATTCGCTCATGTTGTATTACAGAATATTTTGATTAAATTATCATAATGGAGCTTTAATTATAGATTTATTGATAAAAAAGTCAAATAATTATTATTGATTTAAAAGTCAATAAATATAAGTAATTTGCTTATTATTGATTTTTAAATCAAAATAAAGTAGGTTTCACGAGTAATATGGTTATATTTAAGATTTTGGCTATAGTCTGTTTTAAAGAATGTAATTATAAATGCAACTTATAGAAGGGTTTTGTGCCTGAGTGGAATCCGCTGCGCGAATCAATTATGAGAAAATCAAGAGGTCAGATGAATATTCCGTACCATCAAAAGCCCTGTCAAATTCGGTTGCGTCAAACTGTATTCAAACTAATAAATTTAATTTTTATTACCTCCCTGGTTTCCTGTGGCGGTTCTGGAAAAGAGAGTGATTTTAGTGTTGGCGGCACGGTTACCGGATTACAGGGTAGTGTTACCTTACGAAATAGAAATGCAGATGTTTTAACATTAAATAGTTCGGGCAGTTTCAAATTTGACGAGAAGTTAAATAATGATTCCAGTTATAGCGTTGATGTTCGAACGCAACCCAGCAATCAAATTTGTAGGGTGAGTAATGCCAGCGGTATTATTTCAGATGAAGATGTGGTTGATGTATCGGTAGTGTGTGCTGAGAGGGTAACGCTTTCTGGAAGTTATCAGGCAGCACCGTTAATACAGGTGGATAGTGATATTAACGATGCTACGGCTAAGGCTAATGTTAGCAATGGTATTCCTAATAGCATTTCAGTGGCGCAAACCATTCCTAATTTTTCAACCGTTCATGGTTTTGCTACAAAGGTAGGAACAGGGCGCATATCTGCTAATGATCGATTTGCAGACAGTGGTGATGAGGTTGATGTCTACCGTGTGAATTTGCAGGCAAATCAGACAATACGATTACAGGTAGTGGATTTTTCTGGTGTAGATGAATTCAAGGGAGATTTGGATCTTGCATTGTATGATTCAGCATTTAACTTGCTCGATTTTTCCGTTGGTGGCGAAGATGAGGAGTTTGAAAATGTCAAATTGAAAGTGGGTCAAGTTACAGAAGATGGTACCTATTATATTATTGTTAATGCTTTTGAGGGATCATCAAAATACACATTAAGTTTAAATGCTGTGTCACCAGCAAATGTTTCGTATCAGAGTAGTACCGATTTTAGATTAGGTGAAGCCGTTATTCAGTTCAAGTCTAATGCAACGCTAAATAATGTCACTGCCAATCGTTTAGTGTTAAACAGTCAGTCGATGCAGCTTAGTCATACTAAAACGACGAGAGCTTCGTTGGCAAAATTTGATGTTTCAAGTAACAGTAACATCTCCAGTTTGAGCAAAGCAAAAACAAAGCCAGATTTTATGGAAGAGTTGAAGCAAAAAAATTATGTTAGTTATCAAAAAATAAAAACACTTCAGCAAATAAAAAGATTGAAGCAACGTGCTGACATTAAATACGCTGAACCAAATTATATTTATAAACCACTGCTGGTTCCTGACGATGCATTTTATAATCGTCAATGGCACTATCCTGCGATAAATTTACCCCAGGCCTGGGATATTACAACGGGTACTATTACTGCGACGACAGGTGATCGAGTCGGTACTGATGTTATTGTTGCAGTCATTGATACAGGTGTGTTTCTAAACCATCCTGAATTTGCTGGGCAACTTGTTAGTGGTTACGATTTTATTTCAGATGCTGCTAATGCGGCAGATGGGGAAAGTAGTACTAGTAGCGATATTGATGATAACCCAGATGATCCGGGCGATAGTGCGCAGATTAATAATAGTAGCTGGCACGGTACACATGTTGCAGGAACAATTGCGGCAAGAACGAATAACGGTGAAGGCGTTGCTGGTGTTGCATGGCAGGCCAAAATAATGCCCTTGCGTGCATTGGGTACTCTAGGCGGTTTGAGTTTCGATATCATACAGGCCGTTCTTTATGCGGCGGGCCTGCCCAATAGTAGTGGCACATTGCCAGCACAAAAAGCAGATATTATTAACCTTAGTTTAGGCGGTGCGGGTGATTCTCAGGCTTCACAAGATGCTTACACTGCTGCTCGAAATGCAGGTGTTATTATTGTCGCGGCAGCTGGAAACGAAAACACCAGCCAGCTTAGTTATCCTGCTTCGTATGATGGTGTGGTCTCAGTTAGTGCGACCGGCTTTGATGATAATCGTGCGCCGTATTCCAATTTTGGATCAAAAATTGATATCGCTGCGCCCGGTGGTAGTCAGGGTGTGGATTTAAACAATGATGGATTTGGCGATGGTGTATTAAGTACACTGGTTGATGATTCCAGTGGTTCGCGCGAAGCGACATTCAAGTTTTATCAGGGTACATCAATGGCTACGCCGCATGTGGCGGGTGTATTCGCGCTGATGCGTGCAGTTTATCCAGCGTTATCGCCTGATGATATCGACGCTTTATTAGTCTTAGGTGTTATTACTACTGATTTAGGTGCGACGGGCAGGGATGATACTTATGGTCATGGTTTAGTGGATGCGTTAAAGGCTGTGCAGGAAGCGCAAAGATTAGCTGCAAATGACGGAGAATTACCACCGCCACCACCCCTTATTATTTCTACACCTAAGCAACTTACTCTGGGTGCAACTAATGGAGCAACGTTGGTTGTGAGCAATGAGAGTATTACGGATGCACAGGTAACAAGTGTTGATGTTGATGCTAGTTGGTTAATTGTTACTGAAGATAATGTCGATGCGAATAAACTTGGTATGTACGAAGTTTCTATTGATAGGGCGGGATTAAACGATCCAGCGTTAAACGACCCATTAATACCAGGTTCATTTTATCTTGGTACTATTACTTTTAACTTGAGCACATCAGCAAGCGTACAGGTTCAGGTGTCGATGTCTGTCGGCTCAGTGAGTACAGTGGGTGATGCAGGTACGATATATTTATTGCTGGTCGATGCAGATAACAATGTGATTGATGATGCCTCTGTAGATGAGCGTGGTAATGGCGTTTATGATTACAGTTTTACTAACGCTAGTGCTGGTAGCTATCGAATTATTGGTGGTTCGGATATCGATAATGATACGTTTATATGTCAGTTGGCAGAAGCCTGCGGCGGGTATCCAACGATTAATGCATTAAGTGTTATAGAGGTAGGTGATAGTGATATAACGGGACTTGATTTTGTAGTTGATATACTAGCTAACTTTGGTGCCGGTAGTTTGTCAGATAATAGTTTGTCAGCGAAGGACTCATCAAGCGATACTTCGTCTATCGCAGGAAAGATTGGTGGGGCAGGTATTCGACGAATAATAAATCGGAATTCAAATTTAGACTTAGGTTCTGATTCAATAATAAAAAATAAACAACTGGTTAAATAATTTGTTCTTATGAATAAAGCATACGTTAAATCAAAGATATTTTTTAAATATTTATCAATTTTCTGTCTATCTTATATAAGCAGTGCATGTAGTCACCAGCAAATTCCTCTGCAAACGGTTTTTAGCTCTGATAACTGTGCGATAAAAGAGCCAGTGCTTAAATCAATACATAAGCCAGAATTAAATAGCCTGTTAAAAGCAATGCCCAGAAATTTTGGGCAGCCACCGATGAGTGTACCAAAGGTTGATTTTGAAAAACAGAATTTGATTTTATTTGCACTGGGTCAAAAGTCGACAGGTGGTTATAGTATTGAATTATATAAAGAGGATGCGATGCTTAAAGAACAGAAACTGTATTTACCTGTAGGCGTAAAAAAGCCAGCAAGTGACAGTTATCAGATACAGTTGATTACCAGTCCTTGTCAGGTTTACTCTTTGCCTCATGCTGATTATTCAGAGATTGTTATTGAAGGTGATTTAACGGATTAAGTGTAGTAGTTCGGATTTAATCTGATATGTAATAACTTGATGTTGGGTAGCAAGTTAGAAACAGACGTATAATTTTTTTGCCGCGAAGGGCGCAAAAAACGCAAATAAAAATCTTATAAGGTTTAACTTTTCAGGCTGCACTAATCTGACCAGCATAAACAATAATATTTTTTGGTCATGACAACTTAAGCGGCGATCTTTGCGTCTTTCGCGGAAAAATCTTAAGTTTTTTATCATTAACTGTTCATGATTTACTGTTCAAGTAACTCGGCTTCCATCGATAAAAAAACCTGATAGGCATTGATGCGGTTACCCTCTGCAAAGGCGGGTAAGTCTTTAAATTCTGACCAGTCAGCATCAGCATAAACTTCATCAAAGGAAACAAGGTCGTCTATACCCGCGCCCATTACTTTTCGTAGGTGGGCGAGATAACGACGTGTTAATGAGATAGTATTTTTCGGGTCTTTTGATGCAGGACCGTGACCGGGAACAAGTGCAGTGAGTCCGGTGGTTTCCAGTTTAGTTAAGGTGTCTAACCATTTTTTGGAATCAGCGCTGCCAACAAATGGGATGCGGCCCTGAAATATAATGTCGCCTGAAAATAAAACCTTGTCGGGTTCGACGAGCATTGTCAGGTCACCATCCGAATGCGCTTTGCCCATATAGTTAATGGTAAAAGTAACACCACCCAGAGTGAATGCGGTTGATTTTTCAATGGTGGTATCGGGTAGTACTAAATGCGTGTCTTCATTCACCCAGGGCTCGAGCGAGAACTGACGTTCTTCTAAACGTGTTGCAGCGGCTTCTGACTGTATATATTGTTGCGCACCAAGAGGCGCGATAATTTCTGCGCCCAGCTCTTCAAAAACTTGCAGGCCATAAATGTGATCGGCATGAAAATGACTAACGACTACTTTTTTAATGGGCTGGCTAGTAATCGTTTTAATTTTCTGTACCAGTTTATTGGCAAGTGAGGGTGTGCCCAGTGCATCAAAAACAACGACGCCATCATTAGTGACAACAAAACCTGCGTTAGAAATAAAACCTTCGTTGTCGGTAGCGATACCCGGAGCGCCTTCTACATAATAAACATGTTCGGTAACTTGTTTAACTTCCATGGCAACGGATGTATCTGCATATGTTTCTTTATGTTTTTCTTTTTTGTCGCTATATTTGTCGTTACATGCAGCCAGGTTGTACAGGCTGAATAAAATCAATATTACGTTTATTAATGGTTTGTTGAACATGCGCGTTCTCGGTGTGTCAAAAAATTTAGCATACCTTATTGTCTGCTATTTAAAAAGTTTTGCTGTGGGATAACAGGAAAACAGGATCGAAAAGACGATTATGAGTGAAGTTCTAAAAAGAAGGGGTAAAAATAATTGCGCATAAAAAATGCAGTGTGAGTAACCAGCTCACACTGCATTGCTCGCATCACCGTCAGGAGGATTACGATGGAGCATCGTTCATCGCAGGAACTCTTAAAACCTACGATGTCGCTACTTTAGAGCTTCGTTGTTACGGCTGCCTTGATATATGTCAACCAGGAGTTCTTTTTGAGGTTTTTTTAACGATTTAATTGAAAACTCGCGTTTGCTGGCATCAGAGCGCGAATCTGAGGCTTCCAGATAAACCAGTTGCACGGGCTGTCTGTTGCGTGTGTATTTTGCACCTTTATTATCAACACCATTATGCTGCTTGATGCGATTGTCTACATCGGTTGTGATGCCTGTATATAACGTGTTATCAGCACAGCGCAGAATATAAACAAACCATGAAGATTTGTTGTTATCTGTGCCTGTGTTTTTTATCGTTTTGTTAGATTGCATCCAGCTGGCGCATTGCCGATGGCAGTAACTTCATATCAACCAATGCAGTAACAAAGGCTTTCATAAAGGTGGCGTCATCTTCGTACACAAGTTTGTAGTACTGTATCTTCATCGTTAGAGAGCTACCAAAAATAATCGAGATAAAAGTAAGGATTGAGCCGATAGCGAGGGTCGACATGCCGGTAATGCCCTGACCAACTGTGCAGCCTAAAGCCAGTACACCACCAAAACCCATTAGTATTGCGCCGATAGAATGATTGATAAAATCTTTTACACTGGCAAACCACTCAATACGAAAAGATTTGCTGATAAGTGACCATAAAAATGAACCGAGAATAACGCCGAACACAGAGATCAGACCAAAGGTTAATAAGCTGGCAGAGAAGCCGTCTTTAATATAACCGTAAGTTTGGCCAATTGGATTGATGAAAGTAAATGATTGCGAATTAAGTGCGCGACCCGTTGCTGGTTTACCTTCATCACTTTCGGCGATCATGTCCCATTCTGCATAATATTCAGGTAGTGAATAATTAGTATCGTCAGCAGTAACGCTAATATTACTGGTGATGTACCAGGCGGCTAATACGATTAAACCGATAATAATACCACCTACAATATTATCTTTACTGCTGCGAAAATCAGCAGATTTGAAAATATAAAATAACATGCCGCAGGCAACGACGAGACCAGCAATTAAACGTGCTGTTTGCGTATTATTATCATCACCGGTGCCACCAAGTAAAGCACCAATGTCCTGATTGCTATCCAAAGAAACGGCAAGTGGATTGACCCAGTCATAAAACAGCGTACTGTATAAGGTTTTATCGCTGTCTGGGAAAGGAAACGACATGTAATATGCAATTACTGCGATGATGATAAAAACTAAAATAGATTTAATATTGCCGCCGCCAATACGAACCAGGGTTTTATTGCCGCAACCGCTGGCATAAGTCATACCAATACCAAATAAAATTCCACCCAGAATATTTTCTATATAGATGAGTTGTGTGCCACGATAACCGGGGAAAGTGTCGGTGACGTTTATTATATCGAGATACTCAAGAACGCTGACACCAATCATCGCTACTGCGACGGCTAATAACCATGCTCTAAATCGACCGTAATCGCCTATATTTACCATGTCAGAAACTGCGCCCATGGTGCAGAAGTTTGTTTTATTAACGACGGCCCCAAGTAAAACGGAGAGGATTAATGTCGACCATAATAAGTAGGAATGGCTTTCAGCAAAGGATTCAAAGATCATTAGGACTTACCCAATTGTAATTA
>CAZCOZ010000036.1:0-18701 GCA_964500555.1 uncultured Thiotrichaceae bacterium
CATTCTCTATGTTTCATTTTTTCTTTTTCGTCAATATTTCAATAACAAGTGCTGCTGCCGTAAAACCAAAACTGGCTATAACCATCACTGATGAACCATAACCAAAACTACAATCTAAAGACAAACTCGCCACACCAGGTTTTTGATAACCGACATTACCATCCTTGTCAGGATATCGTTGTTGTTCGGTAGAATAGACACAGGGCACACCAAAACTGCGCTTAGGATTACGCGAAAAATTATGTACCTGCCTTAAACAAAGTCGCAAAGCAGACGCTAAAGGATCATTCCAGGTGCGTGATAAATCTTTTACTTCCACCTGTTTTGGGTCAACTAAGCCACCTGCACCGCCGGTAGCAATAACCGGTATTTTATTGCGCTTACAAAAGTGAATCATCAGCGCTTTATATTTAATGCGATCGATTGCATCAATAACGCAATCGTAGCTTTTTAATTCAGGTTTTAATAATTCGGCAATATTGTCATCGCCTAGAAATTGCTCGACTATTTCACACTGGCAATTGGGATTAATGTCTAACACGCGTTGTTGCATCACCTCGACTTTCATTTTGCCTATGGTCGATTCCATTGAGTGGCATTGTCGATTCACATTACTACGTGATATTTCATCGCCGTCAATCAGCGTTAACTTTCCTATGCCTGTACGCGCTAATGCTTCAACAATCCACGAACCCACTCCACCCACACCGACAACGCAAATATGCGCAGCCTGTAAATGCGCCATAGGTTCACTGCCGTACACTCTATCGAGCGAGCCGAAGCGTTCTTCGGCATGTTCATCAAATTCATTCATCATTCAAATATTAACATCGATAACAGAACCAACGCCTGCCCCACGCTCTTGTATTTCAGGTAAAATAGACTTTTTTATCACCGTACCCGCCATGCCATCCAGTCATTCAACAAAACCACACCGCGTGGGATTCGTCAGCCTCGGCTGCCCAAAAGCCACAGTCGATTCGGAGCATATTCTCACACAACTGCGCGCTGAAGGTTACGATATTGTACCCAGTTATGATGGCGCTGATCTGGTCGTAGTTAATACCTGTGGTTTTATCGATGCTGCGGTTGAAGAATCACTCGACGCTATTGGTGAAGCACTCAATGAAAACGGCAAAGTGATCGTCACAGGTTGTTTAGGTGCCAAGGGTGATATTGTTAAACAAACGCATCCGAACGTACTGGCTGTAACAGGGCCACACGCTACCGATGAAGTAATGCAAGCCATTCACCAGCATTTACCTGCAAGTCATGATCCCTTTATCGACCTGGTACCACCTCAGGGTATTCGTCTTACACCAAAGCATTACGCTTATTTGAAAATTTCAGAAGGTTGCAATCACCGTTGTACCTTTTGCATTATTCCATCACTGCGTGGCGATTTAGACAGTCGTCCCGTCAATGATGTTTTGGGTGAAGCGGAACGTTTGGTAACGGCTGGCGTTAAAGAGTTACTGGTCGTATCGCAGGACACCAGCGCTTACGGTGTCGATGTTAAATATAAAACTGAATTCTATAATGGTATGCCAGTAAAAACCCGTATGACCGAACTATGCGAAGCTTTAGGGCAGTTTGGTGTTTGGGTGCGCTTACACTACGTCTACCCTTATCCACACGTGAACGAAATTATTCCACTGATGGCTGAAGGTAAAATATTGCCCTACCTCGACATTCCTTTTCAACATGCCAGTCCGAAAATTTTAAAAGCCATGAAACGCCCTGCCTCGTCTGAAAACACTTTACAACGGATAAAACAATGGCGTGAAATTTGTCCCGACATCACACTGCGGAGTACTTTCATTGCCGGTTTTCCTGGTGAAACAGAAGATGATTTTAAACAGCTACTCGATTTTCTTGACGAAGCCCAACTCGACCGTGTTGGCTGTTTTGCATACTCAAATGTTGATGGCGCGAAAGCCAATGCACTGGATGGCGCAGTCCCCGAAGAAGTAAAACAGGAACGTGTCGCTCGCTTTATGGAAAAGCAGGCAAGTATTAGCGCAGAAAAACTAAAACAAAATATCGGTAAAACTCGCGACATTATTATTGACGACATCGTTAGCGACAAAGTAGGCAAACAAATCGTTGCACGCACCACATCCGACGCGCCTGATATTGATGGCCTGGTTTATATAAATGTGCCTGACAAAAATGACTATAAAGTGGGTGATATAACACAGGTAACAATCACCAATACAGACGAGTATGATATGTGGGGAGCGCTTGTGGAGCGCAATGAAAAATGAATAATGAATAATGAAAAATCTGGTGTATTCACTAGAACACTATCATAGTATTTACGCCCAACTCACCAAATAAACCTAATTTTTAATTCACAAAAAAATCATTATCAAATCATTATTGAGGTATTAATTATGCAATTTAAAATTATTCATTATTCATTGTTCATTGTTCATTAGCTTTAAAGATGTCCGACCCAATCACCCTAACCTCCGCCTTCTTACTCGGATTTTTTAGCACCTTACATTGCATCGGTATGTGTGGTGGAATCATTGGCGCACTTAGCCTTAGCTTGCCAATTGAAATTCGAAACAACAAACCCAAGTTATTTACTTTTGTATTAACTTACAACCTTGGTCGTATTATTAGTTATAGCGCAGCAGGTTTGATTGCAGGTGCCGTGGGTACCAGCGTTTTACAATCGGCGGGATTCGATCAGGGTCACGCGGTTCTACGTGGTATCGGCGTTGCTATGATGGTTGCAATCGGTTTGTACTTGACCGGTTGGTTACCGCAATTAGCGCGTGTAGAAAAAATCGGCATTCCAATATGGAAACGCCTCGAACCTATAGGCCGCAAGCTTGTGCCTGTCGCCTCATTACCGAAAGCACTTGCTTACGGTTTAATATGGGGATGGCTACCATGTGGCCTGGTTTATTTTGTACTCATCTGGGCACTCACAGCTGGTGATGCAGTACAGGGCGCACTGACCATGTTGGCGTTTGGTTTAGGGACGTTACCTACTTTAATTACCGCCGGTTTTATGACTTCATGGATTACCCGTTTTGCACATTCAACACGTGCCAGACAAGTCGTTGGCCTGCTAATTATTGCAATGGCAATTGGTAGTTTTTTTATCCCGATGGAACATCATAATCATCATTAATGCTTTCAACGGCGTCTTCAACTTGCTATCTGTGATTAGTCATATTTAACTTTAAATGTTTAATTTAGAAGACAACAACTTCACCGCTATCGTTGGTCACTCGCCTGTACTAGAATCGATGATTCGTACTGCACAAATTGTCGCGGCTACTGACGTGCATATTTTGATTGAAGGTGAAACCGGCACTGGCAAAGAATTGATGGCACAAGCTTTGCAAAAAAGTAGTGTGCGTGCCGATCAACCTTTTGTCATTATCAACTGTGCCGCGCTTCCCGCCGAGCTTATCGAATCATTATTATTCGGTCACGAAAAAGGGGCTTTCACTGGCGCAACTGAAAGAAAAGACGGTTATGTGCAGAAGGCACAAAACGGCACATTGTTTCTTGACGAAATAGGCGAATTACCGCTTTCACTACAGGCAAAATTATTACGCTTTGTTGAAAACGGTGAGTGCCAACGTGTTGGTTCTCATGAAACAGAAATTGTCGATGTTAGAATATTGGCCGCAACACATAAAAATTTATTACAGTGTATTAAAGAAGGGTCTTTTCGACAGGACTTATTTTATCGACTCAGTGTTGTCACACTACGCCTACCGACATTGAAAGAACGTCGGGGCGATATTTCTGAATTAGCAAAACATTTTCTAACAGCGGCTGCAAAAAGAAATCACACAACAGCCAGTATCTTTAGTCACGATGCTTTAGCCCAGCTAAAACATTATGCGTGGCCGGGTAATATTCGTGAATTAAAAAACGTTTGTGAACACGTTTCCGCTTTATTACCCGGAGAAATCATTGAAAAAGATAATTTACCTATAGAAATTCGTGAGCACAAAAAGCAAAATCAATCAGGTTACACCTTACCTGAACATGGTATTGATATGGAATTGCTGGAAATAGACTTAATTAAACAAGCACTTAGCCATGCCGACGGGAACAAATCAAAAGCCGCGAAACTACTGGGTTTAAGCCGCGATGCCTTTATGTATCGCCTGAAAAAACATGATTTGTGAATAAAAATTTAGTATTCTTTAACTAACATTAGACACGTAGCTTATAACATGCTTTAAACCAAACACGTTATGATAGAAACAAGTATCAACGAATCAGACAAGCTTGCTACTATTGTCCTCAGGCCAAACAATTCTGCGAGCTGGAAATTTAATATGCAGATTGTTACCTCACTCGCGTTTATTGCTTTTTGTATTTCCACCTTTTTTGCATTACAGGGGTTGTGGCTGATTCTTCCTTTCGCTGGCCTGGAAGTTGGTTTTTTATTTTTCTGCCTGTATTTACGCAAACGTGCCAATATTGATACTGAAGTTATTACCTTCGATGAAACCAGCGTGCTGATAGAACACGGTAGTTATCATGCCGAAAAATCCTGGAGGTACCACCGCCTGTGGGCAAAAATTTTCGTAAAAAAACCACTGCGACGAGGCTACCCCAAACAAGTCTTTATTCGTTCACATGGCAAAGAACTTGAACTGGGTGTTTTTCTCAACAAAAAAGATAAAGAGCGACTTATTAAGGATTTGAAACAAATCGTTTATGGGTAATATTTTGCTGCAGACAGAACGCAAGAATCACTTTTTAAATATCAAAAAAATGTCAGAAAATTCTCAACCATACCAACGCATAAAATTGCCAGGCAATTTTATAGAAATAAACAATCGTATTCAGAAAAATTTTTTAATGTATTCCGAAGAAAAAGACATTAAGCGCACACACTATTTTAATGGCCGATATGAAAATATTTATTTAAATGAACAACACATACCCCAATTAAAGTCGTTAATGCAACAGGCAAACAAGTTTGCTGGCGCTATTCTAGGCATAGACAATACAAATAATATAAAACAGGGATACTGGTTTAACGCTATGCCACCCGAATCAACAACAACATTACACACACACGATGATGATGACGAGCTCCTATCCTGTGTATATTATGTTCATGTACCAAAAAATTCAGGGGATTTAATTATTCACCCAGATCATAATATGCAACAGAAGACTAAAATCAAACTCCAGCCACAGGCAGGCGAATTTATTTTTTTCAAACCGGACATCCCTCACGAAGTCAGCAAAAACACCAGCAGTGAGCATCGGCTATCTATTGGCATCAACTTCGGAAAAACATGAATATTTGGCACCCTATATTCTCCACAGTAACAATTAGCATGGCGGTATCGATATTCGAAATACACATCTTTGAGGATTATTGAGAGACAACACATCAACTTTAATAAACCAGACTTAACAACAAACCTATATAGAAGAATCTGTTCTGTTGTATCCCCTCTCATTCCTGTTAATATGGAGTAGCTTTTTAATTGTGAAATTAAACAATAGTATTGTTTAATATTTAAGACACTTAATTCGTTTATTAATAGTTGTTTGCTTCAACTAAGCAGGACAGAAATATTATGACCCACATTACTCATAAAAAAAACCTATGGTTAACGACGTTAACTCACACCTTGTCTTTATTTTTACTGTTTTGCATTTTAACGCTACTAACAACACCAAGTTTTGCTAACAATCGTCAGGCGGCAACCAATGACCCGGCAAATACCATCAAAACAACATTAAAACAAATAACCGCATTTAGCAGCCACTCCAGACGCATGGCGATTAATGGACTAACCAACAAAAAACAAACCGCTCAATTGCGCGGTTTTATTGAAAATCAAATTATTCCAAATTTTGATTTTGACAATATGTCTCACTGGATTACTGGCCGTTATGCCAAAAACATGAGCGAACAGGACAAAACTGACTTCAAACGCAGCTTACGTGAAACTTTTTTATCCAGTCTGGCAAAACATCTGGGTAGTTTTGATGCAGAAAACACGCGCATAAAACTTCATCGCACACGCTATCGAGGCGAAGAAGAGGCCTTCGTCAGCTCAACTATCTACCGGCCTAACAACTTAGCTGTTCGCCTTGATTTTCGTATGCGCCGCGCCGACGACACCTGGAAAATTATCGATATAAAAGCAAACGGTACTAGTGCGGTACTTTATTATCGCCGTCACTTCATTTCTCAGTTACGACAATACCAAAAACAATACCAAAATCCACTTCAGCACCGCTACTAATATCTACGGCTAATACTCTACGACTAACAGCCCATCCCGTAGAATACATCGAACCTGTTAGAGACTTGTCTGTTAGACTATTGAAGATACTTCATAAACACTTAATAATTTACTCCTCTAACAAATATCAATTTACCGATAAAAATTTACCTTGAATCATGAGCAGCACCGCTGAAACAAACCCCGATAACGAAACAAAGAAAAAACCAAAACGACATTTTGGATTACCCATCATTATTTTGTTTTTTATCGCTATTATTTTCTTCAGCCGGCAGGAACCACTAGAAACCGTTGACTGCACGCCCGAAATTATCGCCAGCAAACCCGATGTCGTTATGCTTGGTGCATGGTGGTGTACTTATTGCTACCAGGCAAAAAAATATTTTCAAAAAAATAAAATTAGTTACTGTGAATACGATATGGAAAGCACAGAAAGGGGAAAACAACTTTATCAACAACATGGTGGTGGCGCAGTACCAATATTACTAATAGGCCAGCATCGTTTAAAAGGCTACAGTCAGCAGCAGGTTGAAGCTGCTTTAGATATATTGCATAGCAGCACATCTAGAACTGATTAAACCTCCAAAATAATTTCACTCCATTTTATTATGCTTACAAAACTTCAAAATTTTTTCAATCAGCACTTACGTGAAACCGAAAAAAATACGGCATCACTCGAACACCGCTTACAGCTTGCCAGCGCCGCGTTAATGACAGAAATGATTCATGTCGACGATCGGATAGCAGAGCAAGAAGAAACAAAAATTCGACATTTACTGAAAGAAAAATTTAATTTAAGTGAAACCGAACTAGAAGAATTAATCATTCTGGCACAGAACGAAAAACATGAAGCAGTCGACTATCACGCCTTCACTTCATTACTAAACACCCACTACAGTCAGCAGCAAAAAATAAAACTGGTCGAAGATTTATGGTTACTTGCCTATACTGATAATGAGTTAAACAAATACGAAGAACACCTTGTACGTCGCCTGTCTGATTTACTTCACGTGTCACATCAGGACTTCATGCAAACCAAACATAAAGCACTAAAAACGGTTAGTCTGAAAACAGACTGAATTTAAATATTTTTTCAATACTTAATAAACCGCACACAACACATAAAGCGCTTGCATTTTTAAATAGAGAACATTTTCAAATAGAGAATAAGATGCGATTACTACACACCATGTTACGCGTAGGCAACTTGGAGAAATCCATAACGTTCTACACCGATATTCTTGGCATGACCTTGTTACGTAAAAAAGATTATCCTCAAGGGAAATTTAGCCTGGCCTTTCTCGGCTATGGTGATGAAAAACAACATACCGCGCTAGAGTTAACCCATAACTGGGATACTGAGCACTATAACCTGGGCGAAGGTTTTGGCCATCTTGCCATCGAAGTCGATGATGTTTATAAAGCCGCCGAAAAAATTTGTGATGCCGGTGGAAAAATAATACGTGAACCGGGACCGATGAATGCAGGCACGACACTCATCGCCTTTGTCGCCGACCCTGATGGTTATGAGATTGAACTGCTAGAACCGAAACGACTATAACCTAAACAACTATAACCGAAACGACTAGAACCTGAACGACTCGAAGCCAAAAACCAATCAAACCTGAACTATTTTATGACACCTACCTTAATTGATACGCCCACCAAAATGGATAGCCTTGTTTCACAATTAGGCGAAACAAAATTAATCGCAGTCGACACAGAGTTTCAACGTGAAACCACTTATTATCCGCAGCTAGCACTGGTACAGATCGCTACCGAAAATATTGTTGTTTGTATCGACCCCCTTGCTTTTGACGCAAAACCAGCACTGCAAAATATATTATTAAATGAAAATATAATAAAAATTTTTCATTCCTGCTCTCAGGATTTAGAAGTTCTCTATTACTATCTTGGCAGCATACCAACTTCAATATATGACACACAAATTGCTAATGCTTTACTAAGCGAACACCAACAAATAGGTTATGCCGGGTTAGTAGAAAATGAGTTGGATATACAGTTAGATAAATCGCAAACACGCACCAACTGGTTGCAACGACCATTAACCAAAAAACAAATTCAATATGCAGGTGATGATGTTTTTTATCTTTATCAGTTGCACAATATTTTAGAGGGCAAACTCAACACGCTAAACCGAAAAGAATGGTTCAACGAAGAATGTTTAACCTTGGCCAGTGACGAAACAGACTTCCAGGTAACAACAGACACACTTTGGAGACGTGTTAAACATTCGACAAGATTACCACGAAACAAGCTTGCTATTGTGCAGGCAATTGCAGTCTGGCGTGAACAGCTGGCACAAAGCAACGACAAAATACGCAAACGGATTTTTACAGACGATCTTATCATTCAGTTTGCAGAATCACCGCCTGAAAATATTAATACTTTAAATAAAATCGTCAGCAGACAGCATCAATTTTCCAGTGAGGAAAAAAATGCGTTATTCGAAACGATCACCGCCGCAACAAAATCAACTCAGGACGAATGGCCTGACAATCGATTTAATGCACTAGAAGGCGATCAAAAAAAACTACTGAAAGAACTACAGAAAATCGTTACAGCTAAAGCAGAAGAACTGGGCATTTCCAGTACACTGTTATTCCCCAGAAAAAATTTAGAAAATTTAATATTAACTAACGACACAGACAACATTTCACGTAGCTGGCGACACCAATGTATCGGTCAAAAACTTATAGATACTGTCCAAAACAGCAAATAACGGTTGTTTGCATTTGCTAACAGGGCTACTATTATAGGAACTACGGGCAGTCGTAATTGTCAATTACGTTAAGTCGGCACTTTAAATTACAATAATAAAATTACTAAAAAATTAATGAGGAATTTGTATGTACAATCAAAACCGTAATCTTCTTAAAGTATTATTTATCCTTATCCTGTCGTTGATAAGTTTAAATAGTTATGCTGAAAGCTCAAAAGAGTTTGGTAATTATGTGGTGCATTACAATGCATTTAGAAGTGACACCATTTCCGCCGAAGTTGCAAAACAATATAATCTAGCACGCGCCAATAACCGAGTATTAATTAATATCGCCGTATTAGAAAAAGTGATGCACACCACCGGGAAACCAACAAGTTCAACCATTACCGGACACGCAAGCAACTTAACCGGACAGTTAAAAAAGCTTAAATTCAAAGAAATCACTGAAGGCAATGCGATTTACTATCTTGCTGAAACAAAAATTAGCGACGGCGAATTTTTAAAGTTTGATATTAAAATATTACCTGAAGGCAAAACCACAGCAATGAGATTAAAATTCGACAAACGCTTTTTCACCTATTGATGAGCACCTAACTAACACCTGGAATTTCAGAGCAGGACAGCCGCCCCCCCTAATAAAAAAAACCATAAAAAAGCCATCAAAAAACCGAAATATTCGGCTTTTTGATGGTTTTATTATTTAGGGGATATTTTTAGAGGTATTATCACGTGATGGCAATTTCGTCTCCACCACTTGCTTACCAATTAACACAATATAAGCCAACTCTCTGCCACCAAAATCTGCCTGCATCCACGATGATGGCGTCTCGCTATTATATTCAAAACTGTACATGCGGCAAATTTGTAGAAAGCTACTCGTATTACGCCGCAACCAGGTACGCTGCCGAATAACAGTTGCGTCTAATAGTTGCAAGTTAGCACGAGCACATTTCTGCTGACACACCAATAAAGCAATCTCATTGCACTGCTGCGTATCCCACCAGTACCAAATGCCGGCCAAAATCAAAAATATAAGCAGTATTTCATCCATCTTTATGATTTACCTGGGAAGAATCGTACCATCGTACAGGATTTTCCGATAGAATTGTCAGGTACCGTTGCTCAATAACAATTGTTCAATAATAAGTTGTTCAGTAATAAATGAATTGATACCAAACGAATCTAAAATAAGAATCTAAAATAAATACGCTAACAAATACAACTGAGAGTAATTATGTCCGTCGATGAAAATTCAACCGAGCAATCAATCGTTCGACCCAGCTCCTATAGCTACGAAGATTTGTTAACCTGCAGTCGAGGTGAATTGTTTGGCCCCGGTAACGCACAATTACCTGCACCTGATATGTTAATGCTTGATCGCATTAATCTTATCTCAGAAACTGGCGGCGAATACAGTAAAGGTGAAATTAAAGCAGAGCTTGATATCAATCCTGACCTCTGGTTTTTTAAATGCCACTTTGAAAACGACCCCGTCATGCCAGGTTGTCTTGGCTTAGACGCCATGTGGCAACTTGTTGGCTTTTATTTAGGCTGGAAAGGTAATCCCGGGCGTGGCCGCGCACTGGGCGTGGGCGAAGTTAAATTTACCGGCCAGGTTTTGCCCACCGGTAAAATAGTGCAATATCAAATCAATATAAAACGCGTTATTGCACGTGGTTTGGTTATGGGTATCGCTGATGCAACCATGTCCATTGATGGACGCGAGATTTACACCGCCAAAAATTTACGCGTTGGTCTTTTCACCTCAACTGAAAATTTTTAAGAGTTTATTATGAAACGAGTCGTCATCTCTGGTATCGGAATAGTCTCCTGTCTCGGCAACGATAAAGCTGCCGTTTTAGATTCACTACAGCAAGGACGCTCTGGCATTAAATTTCAACAGGAATACGCTGATATAGGAATGCGTAGCCATGTCGCTGGCAGTGTCGACATTAATATCGATGATTTTATCGATCGCAAAGTGAAACGCTTTATGGGTGATGCCGCGGCATTCGCTTACATATCAATGCAACAGGCAGTTGACGATGCCAAACTTGATCAAGATTTAGTCTCCAATGTACGCACGGGAATCATCATGGGCTCAGGCGGCGCATCTTCCGCTAATCAGGTAGACGCGGCAGATATCATGCGTGAAAAAGGCATTCGTCGTGTCGGGCCTTACATGGTTCCTCGCACTATGGCCAGCACAGTTTCAGCCTGCCTTGCCACACCCTTCCACATCAAAGGTGTGAACTACTCAATCAGTTCGGCCTGTGCTACCAGCACACATTGTATTGGTAATGCTTACGAATTAATTCAGCTCGGCAAACAGGATATTATTTTCGCTGGCGGCGGTGAAGAAGAGCATTGGACACTCAGCATGTTATTCGATGGCATGGGCGCACTATCAACCAAATACAATGAAACGCCGGATAAAGCATCACGCACCTACGACGCTGATCGTGATGGTTTTGTTATTGCAGGCGGTGGTGCGACTGTCGTTGTCGAAGAACTCGAACATGCACTCAAACGTGGCGCACCTATCTATGCAGAAATTATTGGTTATGGCGCAACTTCAGACGGTGTCGATATGGTTGCACCTTCGGGCGAAGGTGCCGTTCGCTGTATGCAGATGGGCATGCAGGGTCTCGAAGAAAACCTCGATTACATTAACTCTCACGGTACCAGCACACCTGTTGGCGATACCAAAGAACTACAGGCCATCAAAGAAACCTTTGGCAATAACATCCCACCGATTAGCTCAAGTAAATCATTAGCCGGACACTCTCTTGGTGCATCGGGTGCGCAGGAAGCAATTTACACCATGCTGATGATGCAAAACAATTTCATTCAAGCCTCCGCCAATATTGAAACCCTGGATGAAAATGCCACGGATATGCCGATTGTTACGGAACGTAAAGACAACGTTAATATCAACATCGCCATGTCAAATAATTTTGGTTTTGGTGGCACGAATGCTTGTTTGGTGATGAAGAAATTTAACGGCTGATTTATCCATCACCAGTGTTATAAAGTAGCGGTTATGAAATAGTGGGAGCGTTCCGTATACGCTACTTCATAATAACCGGCACATAGCGATATTTTCCTACCATAGTGCTACACTTGTAAGCATTAGCGATGAGCGTTTAAAGAAGTAGTCAACTGCGTGAATAGTCTGATCATGAACAAATTCAACACCAAAGGTAGCGTTAAGGGTAAATCAAACATGAATAAATTAAACACTGTTTTTTACAACACCGTAATAGCCATGTTACTGGCCAGCACATCGTTTGCAGCCAACGCTAACCGACCTGCAATGGAAGAAGCAGCAGCCAATATTACGCAGGAAAAAATCCAGCAAGAAAAAATGCAACAGATGCAACAAAGACAGGCTGAAGCTGCTCAGCAAGCATCACAGCAAGCATCACAACAAACATCACAACAAACGCCCGGCTCTTCTGTTGATCGCATTATACAGCGGCAACCTACCAGCAATGTACAGCACCAAACAACAGGCGACACTCTAGTCTTACCGCCTAAAGAAATGCGGACTGGCGAAACAATTAACATCAAAAAACTAAATACCCCTCGCCGTGGTGTTAAAATGGACGCGGTTCGTCGTGAGCTTGGCTCACCCATTGCTACCTCAGCAAGCGTTGGCCAACCACCCATTACACATTGGACCTATAAGGATCGTATCGTTTATTTTGAGCACTCAACTGTGCTACATGTGGTTGCCCGATAAAGAGTAGAGTAATAACCGAGCAAATCACATAATCGCCGTAAATCCAACCATCTAATCTAACTATCTAAATTACAGCTATATTGTATGTCAACAACGTGCCAACACGTTTAATCACCAACCAGAAAGATTTTAGTAACAGCCCTTTACAACGCCTGGACAGCCCTTTTTTAGACGCTGCAAACATTCGGTTATACGTTAAACGGGATGATTTACTGCACCCGGAATTTGGTGGTAACAAATGGCGAAAATTAAAATACAATTTAATACACGCACAGGAAAATAACTTTACCACCCTGTTAACATTTGGTGGCGCCTGGTCTAATCACATTTACGCGACAGCTGCTGCGGGAAAACACTTCGGTTTTAATACCATTGGTATTATTCGAGGCGAACAAAGCACAACCCCCAGTGAGACATTAATTTTTGCCGAAAAATGCGGCATGCAACTCCACTATATTTCACGTGCTGACTATAAGAATAAACATCAGACTAATTTTTTACAATCAATAAAGAAACAATTCAACAACCCTTACATCCTGCCTGAAGGCGGCAGTAATTCGTTAGCAATAAAAGGTTGCGAAGAAATCATAGATGAAATCAATTTAGCAACGACAAAACCATTTGATGTTATCTGCTGTGCCAGTGGTACAGGTACGACACTTGCCGGTTTAGTTAAAAAAATAAAACCCAAACAAATGGCCATTGGTTTTTCTGCTTTGAAAAATGGTGATTTTCTGGTTAATGATGTTGCTGCGTTACTTATTAAAGAGAAGAAAGAGAAACAAATATCAGACGAATTTAATAATAACGAGACAATAAAAAACTGGCGAATTGAAAGTGAATTTCATTTTGGTGGCTATGCAAAAATCAACCATCAATTAATCAGCTTCATACAAACGTTTCAAACACAGTATAATATTCCACTTGATATCGTTTATACTGGGAAAATGTTTTACGGATTATTCAAATTAATCGAAAGAAAACATTTTTCTCCCGGCAGTAAAATTATTGCCATCCACAGTGGTGGTTTACAGGGTAATAAAGGATTTAAGTCTATGCTAAATTTTTAGCATCTTTGATTTACCATCTTTAATTGCCACCTTATAATTGCAGATTAGAATTAAGACTTATACAATTAAGCTTTCACGGACACATCGCAAGACAAATACAAAAACACATGCAAACTCAATGCCCTCAATGCGAAACACGCTTTAGAATAACTGAAGTACAGCTAAATGCTGCCGAAGGTAATGTTCGCTGCGGTCTTTGCGACGAAGTGTTTAACGCCCTGCACGCTGAAAGTTTTAAAGAAGATATCAAACTTCCAGAAATAATACAGGACGAAACAATACAGGATATCGAAAAAACACCTACTGACGGTGAACATGACGAAAAATTTCAGCAACAGGAAGAGACTGAGCAAGACACCGTATTAGAAACCGATAACCATGATGATACTGAAGTTACTCTTGATGAAACACCATCATCTGATAGAGATAACAATAACGTCGACGAACTTGATATTGAAAATCCTGATATTGAAAAGCCTGATATTGAAGAACCTGAAATTGACGATCTTGACAAAAATGAGCATCAAGACGACGTCAATATTGATCTCAACAACAAAGACAATGCCGATAACGAAGATAAAGAGAAAAATAAAAATCAGGCTAAATCAGAAGAATCTAAAGCATACGATAACAATGATGCTGATGTAGATGAGCTTGATATAGAGCTGAATATTGACAATCCTAATCAGGAAGATGACGTTGGACCTGAAGAAATTTTTCTCGATGAACATGCTTCAGACCTCGACACTGATATTGAGATTAATCAGGACAATAAACCAGAACAGCCTGGCGATTTTTTCGATGATGATAACAACCAGGATTCACCCCAAATTATTCCTGATGAACTTCGCGAAGAAGTTGCTGCGAACGATGCCTCCATTGGCAAAAACATAGCATGGTTCGGTGGCATCTTGCTTTTATCCACCACCTTACTCCTCCAATATTTCTGGCTTAATCGCGATCAATTTGTACAACATCCCAGTGCGCAAGCATTGATTGAGAAGGTATGTTTGAAATTTGACTGCAGCAAATTCATTATTCGTGATCCATCAAATATCGAATTGCTCACAAGAAATGTGTTCTCTCATCCCAATGAAAAAAATACTCTCATGATAAGCATTGTTTTACAAAACAACGCAAAATTTTCACAACCCTACCCGATACTACAAATTAATTTTTCAGATATTCGGGGGGATGATGTCGTCGCGAGACGTTTTACGCCAGCTGAGTACCTTGAAACTAAACAGAAAAAACAGCCCTTACTACAACCGGATACGGATGCCAGCTTCAACCTTGAAATTCAAGATCCTGGTAAGCAGGCTATAACTTACGAATTCAATTTTTTGTGATTTAGGCTAGGGAACCTCTGATTAAGTCTGGGTCGAACAGATTGCGATTAAAATGGTCAGATTCAAGGCGTGGAATGCACGTAATAGCAGGGCTATTGCGAAATTTCACAACGCAGAAACTGGGCATTTTAATTGTAAGATGTCGATTCATGACTTAATCAGAGGTTCCCTAACTTCGATAAACGACCATCACCTCCTATTTTCGAGCTGATCCGTAATCGCCATTATCGATCGCGTTATCTGCATTTTACAAATTTTTATAATCTGTCAAAATAGCGTATCTTATGAATATCGGCAAACACACCTTTGACACTCCTCTTATTCTTGCGCCCATGGCAGGGGTAACGGATCGCCCATTTAGAAATTTATGTTATCAACTGGGTGCTGATCTATGCGTATCAGAAATGGTTACTTCTGAAAAGCATTTATGGCACACTAGAAAAACCCAACTACGTTTAAATCATTCTGGTGAACAGGGTATTCGCAGCGTTCAAATTGCTGGCACCGATCCGCTTAAACTAGCCGAAGCCGCGCAATTCAATGTCACGCATGGCGCACAAATTATTGATATCAATATGGGCTGCCCTGCTAAAAAAGTCTGTAACGTTGCCGCTGGTTCTGCACTATTAAAAAATGAACCCCTAGTAGCAAAAATTCTTGCCGCTGTTAGTAATGCTGTTGATATACCCGTTACTTTAAAAATACGTACAGGCTGGGACAGAGAAAATAAAAACGCTGTTCGCATTGCACAGATTGCAGAAGACAATGGCATACTCGCGCTTTCCGTACATGGTAGAACGCGAACCGATGCTTACAAAGGTGATGCTGAATACGAAACCATTGCTGCCGTTAAATCAGCCGTCAATATTCCTGTCATTGCAAATGGTGACATTGATACGCCTGAAAAAGCGGAACGCGTACTCAAGCTAACCGGCGCAGACGGCCTTATGATCGGTCGTGCAGCACAGGGTAACCCATGGATCTTCAGGGAAATACAACATTACCTCACGTATAAAACACTATTACCACCACCAAAAAATATAGAAGTGTGCCAAGTTTTAACAAAACACTTAGAACATTTATATGAGTTCTATGGTGAATTTTCTGGTGTACGTATCGCAAGAAAACATATAGGATGGTATATTAAAGCTCAACAGGGAGCTGAGCATTTTAGACAGAGTGTAAATCGTGTTGATGATGCGAAGACACAACTGGAAGAAGTAACCAAATTTTTTAACTTACAGAAAGAACTCTTAGCCGCATGAATGTAGACGATACTTTAGACGATACCGTAACAGAAACTTCACAAACTACTACTGAAGAAATTTCTCAACTCAGTCAGGCAGTGAAACATTCTATTCGCCGATACCTTTATGAACTCGATGGTACACAACCGAGTAATATGTATTCACTGGTATTAAAACAAATAGAACGTCCTTTATTTGAAGCCATTCTTGAACACACAAAAGGTAACCAGTCTCGCGCATCTGAAGTCCTTGGACTTAACCGAGGCACTTTGCGTAAAAAGCTGCAGAGCTACGGCTTACACAAATAACATTTCACCGCAAAACCAGACTCTATCGATGACATTCCGTCAGTAGCACCAACACCCCATCAATAGCACCCGTCGATAGCACTTTAAATTAGAGTAGCGTCAAACACAGAGTAAGTGACATAAAACCCTGCCCTCTGCTACAAGTTCTCGGTTATAATTCGCGCCTCGAAAAAATTTCTTTAGGGCTGTATTATGACCAGTACTTCTTCTATGCGTCCAGCACGACGCGCACTTCTCAGCGTATCAGACAAAAACGGCATTGTTGAATTTGCTAAAGCGCTGCATGAACAAGGTATTGAAATCCTTTCTACTGGCGGTACGGCCAAACTACTCGCAGACAATTTTATTCCAGTAAAAGAAGTATCCAGCCATACCGGATTTCCAGAAATAATGGATGGCCGCGTGAAGACCTTACATCCAAAAATACACGGTGGCATTTTAGGCCGACGTGGTATTGATGATAACGTGATGAAAGAAAATGATATTGTGCCTATCGATATTGTCGTGGTGAATCTCTACCCTTTCGAAGCAGCGACTGCTGATGAAAACTGTTCGTTTGACGATGCCATTGAAAATATTGATATCGGTGGTCCAGCAATGGTTCGTGCGACTGCAAAGAACCATGCCTACGTCAGCATCATTGTTGACCCTGTCGATTATGATCGCGTGCTTGATGAATTAAAAAATAATGACGGCGTAGTAACTGAAACAACACGTTTTGATTTAGCCGTTAAAGCATTCGAACATACTTCAAACTACGATGGCATGATTGCTAACTATCTGGGAAGAATTAAAGTCGCTGGCGACATAGAAGGTGAAATGGAAAAAGATACATTCCCCCGCACCATCAATTTACAATTTCATAAAGCACAGGAAATGCGTTACGGTGAAAACCCACATCAAAACGCTGCTTTTTATACCGAAAAAAATATAACGGATGCCTGCATCGCCACTGCAAAACAAATACAGGGCAAGGAGTTATCGTATAACAATATCGGTGATACCGATGCGGCCCTTGAGTGCGTTAAACAGTTTGAAGAACCTGCTTGCGTTATCGTTAAACATGCCAATCCCTGTGGCGTTGCCATTAGCGATAACATTATGCAGGCATACGATGAAGCTTACAGTACCGATCCAGAGTCAGCGTTTGGCGGCATCATTGCCTTTAATCGTGAGCTTGATGCTACAACCGCAAAAGCGATTGTAGAGCGCCAGTTTGTTGAAGTGATTATCGCCCCGAGCATCAGCAAAGAGGCGATTGCCGTTGTCGCTGAAAAGAAAAATGTTCGACTACTTGAATGCGGTAAATGGAATGACAGCGAACAACGCCTGGATTTCAAACGCGTCAACGGTGGCTTATTAGTACAGGATGCCGATCTGTCACTGCACAAGGAATTAATCATTGTTACCGAACGCCCACCCAGCGAACAGGAAATGAATGATTTATTATTCGGCTGGAAAGTCGCAAAATTCGTTAAATCAAATGCGATTGTTTATGCCAAAAATAGCATGACTATTGGCGTCGGCGCAGGTCAGATGAGTCGCATCAACAGCGCACGCATCGCAGGCATTAAGGCCGAACATGCTGGCCTGGCCGTACCTGGTTCCGTCATGGCATCCGATGCTTTTTTCCCTTTTCGCGATGGTATTGACGCTGCACATGAAGCCGGTATTGCTGCCGTTATTCAGCCCGGTGGCTCAATGCGCGACGATGAAGTGATTGCTGCAGCCAATGAACACGGCATGGCGATGGTGCTTACTGGTATGCGCCATTTTCGACATTAAGCGCCACCGTCTGGACAACGTCCATATATGACCTACACTTAGTAACGTAACTATATTAAATTATATCTGGACAATTAGTACCGAATAAAGTTAGTACCGAATAAAACCACGGTGCTTTGTTACAAGCTATTTCGTAGATACCAACATGAATGAGAAGATACTCGAGCAGAATAAGGAATTGCGTGAGCGGCTTGACAGGC
>CAZCOZ010000037.1:0-2964 GCA_964500555.1 uncultured Thiotrichaceae bacterium
TTAAAGCAAAATATTGATGCATTAGATGCAAAAAATGCAGAGTTGTATTGTGTTGATGCATTGCAATGGTTAAGTCTTCCCCAAAGTAATAAAAACAACAAAAATTTTTTTGACCTGGTTTTTCTGGATCCGCCCTTTGCGACTGAGTTATTAACGAAAACGTGCAGGATACTCGATCAAAGTGGATGGCTGGCGGAAGATGCAATAATTTACTTCGAACATAATATTGATAGTAAAATTGACTTGCCAGATAATTGGCCTTGCCTAAGACAGAAACAGGCGGGACAGGTTGCTTACAAGTTATTTCAATGTAAAGCATAAGAGCGTGCTCGAAAGACGTTATTAATATGACGTTATAATATACAGAAGTTATATGAAGAGAAATTTATGACGGTTGTAGCAATTTATCCAGGAACTTTTGACCCAATAACCAATGGGCATACTGATTTGGTACAGCGTGCAGCGGGGTTGTTCGATCATGTCGTAGTGGCGATTGCAGCGAATCCAAGTAAGACGCCACTGTTTGATTTGGCGCATCGCGTAGAGATGGCTGAGCATGTGCTAAGCCCCTTTAGTAATGTTGAGGTTTGTGGTTTTTCTGAGTTACTAGTTCATTTTGCAAAAGAAAAAAAAGCAAAGGTGATATTGCGTGGTTTGCGCGCGGTTTCTGATTTTGAATATGAAATGCAGCTAGCCAGTATGAATCGACATTTGGAAAAATCATTGGAAACCGTGTTTATGACACCCAGTGAAGAAACCAGTTTTATTTCAGCATCGTTGGTTAAAGAGATTGCACTGCATGGTGGTGATGTTTCACCCTTTGTCCATGAGAGTATTGTGGAAGCATTAAGTTTGATGAAGAATAAAATACCATTGTGAGACTTCATTAGAAAAGAAAGTGGTATGAGTAGTTAGGTATGGCATTATTAATAACAGATGAATGTATCAATTGTGATGTTTGCGAACCTGAATGTCCCAATGACGCAATCAGTCCGGGGGATGAAATATATGAAATTGATCCGAACCTGTGTACTGAATGTGTAGGTCATTTCGAGACCTCGCAATGCGTCGAGGTGTGCCCAGTTGATTGTATTCCGCTCGATCCAAATCATGTTGAGAACAAAGAAGAGCTGATGGAAAAGTATAAAATACTGACAGATGAAAAATAATTTTTTACAAATAATGAAATGATGATTGCAAAAAGTATGAGTCTTTCCATCCAGAGAGTTTGTTACCTTGTCGTTATTTTATTGTTGCAATCCTGCTCCACAGGTGCCATTAAGGGCAACGGTGAGCTGGATAGGGCGGTAACGACAAAATCAGTCCCAGAAGTCGTGCCAAAAGCAGCAATAGCCAGCGCGCATCCATTAGCAACACAAGCCGGTGTTGAGATATTAAAACAAGGTGGTAATGCATTTGATGCAGCAATTGCGGTAACGGCTGTTCTGGCTGTGGTTGAACCGTATTCTTCAGGGTTGGGTGGTGGCGGTTTTTATTTATTGCATCAGGCCAAAAATAATCATTACGTTATGCTAGATGCGCGTGAACGTGCACCATTATCTGCAGATAAAAATTTGTATCTC
Source organism: uncultured Thiotrichaceae bacterium (assembly GCA_964500555.1). Taxonomy (GTDB): domain Bacteria; phylum Pseudomonadota; class Gammaproteobacteria; order SZUA-229; family SZUA-229. Next base: position 1,584 of record CAZCOZ010000037.1, read on the forward strand.
GATGGCGCTGGTAATGTGATGCCGCAAGCATCCATTAATGGTGCATTGTCTGCGGGTATTCCCGGTATTCCTGCAGCGTTAGTTCATTTGGCAGAAAAATATGGTCAGTTAAAACTGTCGCAATCGCTTGCGCCGGCTATTCAATATGCGCGTCAGGGATTTTCGGTGGATGCGTTCTATCAGCGAATGGCGGGTTTTCGCTTAAAAGCATTGCAGAGTAATCCTGAAGCTAGTGACATCTTTTTGCAAAATGGCAAAGTGCCCAAATTAAATCATAAAATTATTCAGCAAGATTTAGCCAAAACCTTAGATCGAATTGCAAATTTTGGGCTAGCTGGTTTTTATGAAAATGAAACAGCAGAGCAGTTGGTTAAAGATGTACGTGCGAATGGTGGTATTTGGACAGTTAAAGATTTAGCAACATATAAAGTAAAGGAACGTGCTCCCGACGTGGTAACTTATAAAGGGATGACGTTGGTTGCTGCATCATTACCTTCATCTGGCGGACTGGTATTGTCTGAAATATTTAGCATGCTCGCGCAATTTGATATTGAATCAATGACTAAGGCGCAACGTATACATACTATTGTTGAAACAATGCGACGCGCTTACCGTGATCGTGCGGAGTATATGGGGGATCCCGATTTTATTGAAATTCCTGTTGATAAGCTCGTTTCTGATGATTACATTAAAGCATTGGTTGATAGTATTGATGAGCGTCACGCAACACCGAGTTCAGCGCTAAAGTCTGTCGCTCAACCATCAGGTTTGGGAGCAGATACAACGCATTTTTCTATTGTTGATAAGCAGGGAAATAAAGTTTCTGCGACATTGTCTATTAACTATCCTTTTGGATCGTGTTTTGTTGCGAAAGGTACTGGCGTTTTATTGAATGATGAAATGGACGATTTTGCAGCCAAACCCGGTGTGCCGAATGTGTATGGTTTAGTCGGTTCGCATGCAAATGCAATTGAGCCAGGTAAGAGAATGCTGTCCAGTATGACGCCCAGTATTGTTGAGACCAGTGATCGTATTGCGATTATTGGTACACCGGGAGGCAGTCGAATAATAACAATGGTGTTGTTAGGTGTTCTGGAATTTTATGAAAATAAAAGTGCGAATGAAATTGTGAATGCCGGTCGGTTTCATCATCAATATTTACCGGATGAAATTGTGTATGAACCTGGTGTGTTAGATAAAAAGATACTTGATAGCTTGCATGGTTATGGTCATAAAACAAAAGCATTAGATGATCAGTATGGAAATATGCAGGTAATAGTTATCAACAAAAAAACCGGTCTTATCGAAGCAGCATCTGATAACAGAGGTGTAGGCAAAGCAGTGGTTATAAATTAAGTTTTGTTGTAATGCTGACTATTCA
>CAZCOZ010000037.1:3064-18143 GCA_964500555.1 uncultured Thiotrichaceae bacterium
CAGCGGCGTGAAGTATTTCCTCAAGATATTTGAAGCGGTAGTTGTAATTAAGTAAAGCTTTGGCAATAAAAGAGGCGTCTGTTTTATGGTCTCGCATTTCTGCCGCCACTTTTAGTGCTGTTTCAAGTTCTTCTTCAGTAGGTTTCGAGATAATTTATTCTGCCATTCAATATGCTAATGAAATTATCTAGTGTAAGTGTTTTTCTATAACTCTTTTCAGTGTTGATAAATCTACTGGTTTAACGAGATGTTCGCTTACGCCTACTTCTATGCATTTTCTTTTCTTGTCAGGAAAAGCGTCAGCCGTTATAGTGATAATCGGTAAAATACTATTTCCGCCTTCGCGAATTTTTTTCACCAGATTGTAGCCATCAATAATCGGCATGTTGCAATCGGTGATAAGTAAATCATAAGTGTGAACCGCTAGTTTGTTTAGCGCTTCCTGGCCGTTAGCGACCAGGTCTACGTTATAGCCTAAAGATTTTAACTGGGTCAAAATTAAAATTTGATTAGTTGGATTGTCTTCTGCGACGAGTATGTTGTTATTTTGTTGTGCAGAATTTTCCAGTCCTAACTTCTTATGTGATCCTGTCTCAGGTTCTCTGGTCTCGATGGTATTTAGATCGCCTGATAGCTCTATCCAAAAGGTACTGCCTTCGTCAATTTTGCTAATGACACCAATCGAACCATTCATCCTTTCAATTAATTGTTTACTAATAGAAAGCCCAATGCCCGTGCCTTCTATAGTAGAGTCGGTACTCAGTCGGTTGAAAGGTTGAAAAAGGTTACCCATGAATTTTTCAGGGATGCCTTTTCCAGTGTCTATTATAGATATTCGTACAACATTATTTGCTTTTTGAAAAACATCTAAAGTGATAGATCCGTGATCCTTATTATATTTGATAGCATTGCTTAGCAAGTTCAGCATAACTTGTTTGAGTCGAGTGTGATCGGCGATAACATAGCCATTAATTTGTGTTTCTATGTTAAGGGTTATATTGTTTTTTAATGCGAGCGGTGCAATCATCGAATGGCATTTCCTGAAAACGCTGGATAGATCAGCCTTTTCCATAGAAAGCTGTAAGTGACCTTTTTCTATACGTGATAAATCGAGTATCTGGTTAACAAGTTCAAGTAAAAGATTGCCGGCATTGTTTATTTCATCCAGGTGAGATTGTTGTTCCGTGGATAACTTTTTTTCATAGTTTAATAATTGTGTGAAACCTAAAATAGCATTCAAAGGTGTGCGTAACTCATGTGACATGTTCGATAAGAAGTCAGATTTTGCCTGATTGGCTTTTTCAGCTTCTTCTTTTGACTTTAATATGGCTGTTTCCGTTTGTTTTTCCTCTGTGATATCCATCGCCATTGCGGCAATGCTAACAATTTCATTTTTTTCACTTGTTATTGGAGTAACGAACCATTCGCAGAATATGGATTTTCCGTGTTTGGTTTTATTTTTGAAAGTGATAGCAGTAAGTGCTTCATGGTTTAGCAAACGATCCCAAATTTTTTCAGCGTCCTGTGAGCTCTCTCTGGGTATGATTAAACGTATAATATTTTCATTTATTGCTTCATTACGAGTGTAGCCAAATATTTCCTGTGCGGCTTTGTTCCATTCAGTGATATTTAAGTCAGAACCAAACTCGACAATTGCAAGTGGTGTGTTTTGTAAGTGCAGTGCTTGTTTTTGATGCATTATAGCGATTGATTTTTCGCGATTGTCGGCTTTGATGCGTAGCAATATATTCTGTTGTGTATTTTTAAAGAAGCGTATTCCTGCAGAGAGTGAAAAGAAAATAAAAACAATAACAATAAAAACTATCGAAGTGATATTTGAAAAATTTTGACTGTCAATGATAAATTTAGCTATAAGCAATATGCTAGAAGGCAGTAAAAAAAGTGCTAATGTTTCCCAGCGATAAGCTAAGGTAGATAGTGAGCCTGAAATCACCCCCAGTTGACATACGACTATAAATGAAAAATATTCAACATTTGTAGAATAACCTAACCATGGGAGCAAGCCCCAGCTGAATCCTGCCGCACCTGTGCCTATAAAGAATCGTATTCGCCATCGATTCTCCAATTGCTCTTGTTCGCTGAGTTTTGAAAACCGAAAACTATCTATGCCTCTAATGAGCATAACGCTAAGTATTATCAGTAACCAAACGCTTAAGTTGAAGTTTGACTCTACGTGGTCGTAAAGTATGCCATAGCCAATTAGTGAGATAGCAATGGCGGCTGTAAAAGAAAAGCTTACACCTCCGTAGAGCAGCTTAATTTCTTCGTGACGAATTTGTTGGCTAAGTTTTTCTTTAGTAATATCAATATAATTATTCATGAGTATAGCGAAAGTGTAATTTCGATTACTTTAGTGTCTAAGCAAATTCTACCAAAGCTACCCGTTTTTAGTTGCTGTTTATTTTCTTATCTGATGAAGCGATAAAGTGGTATGCATGTGGTCGTAACAGAAGTATGTTCGGAGATTGATGCTAAGATCAGTCTGCTGAAATATCGGTCTATAAGTTTAATTAGATTTAACTTTATTATTGGGACTATTTGATAGCCATGTCGATAAAAATAATATACCAGGATCAACATATTATTGCCGTAAGTAAGCCTCAAGGTTTGCTTTCGGTTCCAGGTATTGGTCCCGATAAACAGGATTGCATGATTTCGAGATTGTTACTATTGGAGCCTGAGGCTAAAGTTGTGCACCGTCTTGACTGTTACACTTCAGGTATCATGTTGTTTGCAATAGGAATAGAAATGCAGCGTGCATTAAATCGAGTTTTTCATGATCGAAAAATAGCGAAACAATATATTGCCGTTGTACATCAATGGTTCGATGAAAATGAGGGGGTTATAAAGTTTCCCATGCGTTGCGATATTGACGATCGTCCTCGGCAAATTGTTGATTATGAACACGGTAAGTCAGCGGTGACTCACTGGCAGGTCATGAAAAGAAGTGATGAGTCTGTGCGGCTTTTGCTAAAACCCGAAACGGGGCGTACCCACCAGCTACGGGTGCACTGTAAAGCGATGGGCTACCCGATAATAGGTGATGGTTTATATGGTGATGATGAAGTTAAGCAACCTAGAATGTTACTGCATGCAGATAATTTGTTATTTGAACATCCAGTAACGCAGAAAGCCATGCACTTATTTGATCGATGTGAGTTTTAATAAGTGGATTATTTTGCTATTTACTATTGCCGTCTACTACTGCCATTTAGATACAATACTGTAGTTTATTAAATCACCCTGATAATCAAATATTGCTCCGTCCTTCGTTATTTCATGAAGAATAAGCCTGTTAGAAATATATTCACCTTCTTCCATAAAATTATTATTAATGACGACACTGCGCTGTAGAGGGTTTGTCGAGAAAACGTGTGCTGAAACAGTAATGATTGGCAACTGGCTTTTTATTGAATCGGGTAAATCATAGTAATCGGTTATGAATTTGTTGCTAGTGCGCGGAACAGATTTTTTAGTTTCTTTTTTCCAGGTGGTTTCTGTTTTCGTTGGTTTCGATGCGGGAGCGGGTGAAAGTTTTTTAGTATTTATAGTTGGGTAGTTTTTATTTTCTGCAGTAGTGTTAATGAGTTTTTCTTGAGTGGTTTTTAATTCTTTTTTGGTTGCTACCTCAACTTTCATTTCAGTGGGTAGGAAAGTATCAGTTGCTTCAGGTGCTTTTTCTGTGGTTGCAGGAGAATCACCAGTGTGTAATTTTTTTTCTTTATCGAAAATAAAATAAGAAATAGCGAGTAGGTTTAGTAGTACAGCGGCGATGAGTATGTATGGCCAATAGGTGTTTTTCTCATTGTCGTAATTTAAACTGGATGAATGTACGGTTTGTACATTAGGGATATTTCCCTGCCCACGTTCCTGCTCTGATTTTTTTAATGCATCAAGTATATAAGACATAATTATTTTTTAATAAGTGTTGGGATTTTTTCATCTGTTTGAGTATTTAAATGAATTATTGTTATCGGGCCGATTATGCCATCTGCGATTAAACGATGTTCTTTTTGAAACGCGCGTACTTTTGTTGATAATGCATAGCTGTATAAATCTCCTGTAACAAGATTGTCTGAATCATTGAGTAGCGTGTGTAGCCAGTTAATAATTTTTCCACTTTCACCCGGTTTTATTGGGAAGCTATATCCGTCAGGCCTTTTCCATAGCAATATAAATTGACCATGCCAATATTGATCAAGTTGATTGAGTGTTATTGAAAATGATTTTCCGCCTGAATAAACAGTAGCTGTATCATCGTGTATTTTAGTAACAGTGATGTACCGAGGTTCGCCATTCGGAGCGATCATTTTTAATACAGCAGGACGGTTAAGTTTTTTCAGGCTATTTAGGTTTCCTAGTTTGTGTAAGCACAGCAATGAAAATTTTTCAGCTTGTTTACATCCAGTAAGACTGGATCTGCTATTGTAGTTTCCTCCCCAGAGATTAAATAATATGTCATAGGATGCGGAAAGAGAATTGGGCAATGTATTAAGTGAGGCTTCAAAGTCTTTGACGATTTGCGCTTTCGCCGAAAGGGTTAAGTTATTATTGCTGATTTTGGACGTCGAAACATTTGCACGTGGAGTTGCTATAGCGATTTCGTAAGAATTATTTTTGATTGAGTTGTCTTTGTTTTTTCGCGACGTTTGGGCGCCCGCAGTTATTGTTTTGATAGCAATAACTGAGGTGGTGTTGTCGTCTGGTTTCATTTTACCGTCGTTTTTAGCGTTTTGGTTAGCACTAACAGGTAATAAGTTTTTATCAAAGTTTGCAGCAGGTTGTTTAAAATTAAAAAATAATAATATTGAAAGTGCAGCAATGCCAGCAATAACTGCGGATGGGAATAACCAGTGTTTATTTGTTTGTTGACTCTCTGCGTTTTTAAGCTCTCCAAAAACTTCTTTGGCGGCTTTTTTTAAAATCCTCGGTGACACGGTGTATTGGTTTTCAACATATGCACCAAGTAAAGCGCGATCGCAAATAACATTGATTAAACGGGGTATTCCTTTGCTGAGTTTATATAAAAGGCTAATGCTTTTTTCGGGAAAAATTTTTATGTTTTGTCCAGCAATGGCGAGTCGGTGATCGACATAAGCTTTGATATCATTTTTGGTCAGTGGTTCTAGATGATAGCGAGCGGTTATCCGCTGTGCTAGCTGACGCATTTCAGTTTTAGCTAAAATATCTAAAAGTTCTGGTTGGCCAAGAATAATAATTTGTAATAATTTTCGCTTGTCGGTTTCCAGATTAGTGAGTAAACGCAGTTGTTCTAATACCGCGCTATCGAGATTTTGTGCTTCATCAATAATGAGCACGGTGTTTTCATTTTTTCGATTATTTTCAATTAAAAAATTATAGATTCTGTCAGTATATATCTTTACGCTATTGTTATTGTCTGACTTTTCTTTATCAGGATAATGTATTTTGAGTTCGTCACAAATTGTTTCAAGTAACTCTATTTCATTTACTTTCGGGTTGAGAACCAACGCTACATTCGCTTCGGCTGGAATTTGTTCTAACAGGCAACGGCAGATTGTGGTTTTTCCTGTACCCACTTCGCCCGTTAATAGAATGCATCCACCCTCACTGTTGAGTCCATAAACCAGATGCGCTAACGCATCGCGATGCTGCGCTGTCATGTATAAATAGCGCGGGTCAGGTGCAATGGAGAAGGGCGATTCTTTAAATCCGAAGTACTCGTTGTACATATCGTGCAAGTATTGTTTAGCGTAAAGCGTCTACTATAACCAAGCCTGCTGGTGTGTACAACCGGGCAACCCTGTCTTTTGATTGATTATATATTTTTGCATCATACATAACGATGCCTGCATTACATAAGCAAAGATGCTACTGTTTATAAAATCGTTTAAAAGTAAGGCAAAATGTTAGCGATAAGAGAAGGTTAGTTAAAAACTTATGTTTTCAGACGGCAGGCTTGCAGAAAAAAGTAATGCAAAAGAGTCCTAATTTTCCATCCCTGATGAAACCGCTGGATTTGGGTTTCACTCAGTTAAGAAATCGAACCATTATGGGGTCGATGCATACCGGCCTTGAAGAAAGTTGGGGTGGGTTTAACAAACTCGCTACATTTTATCAGGAACGTGCGAAGGCTGGGGTCGGGCTGATCGTTACAGGCGGTTTTTCACCGACATTTAGTGGACGTTTATCCCTTTTTTCATCTCAGCTGAGTTTTTCGATTCAGCTTCCTAAGCATCGAAAGTTGGTAGCCGCTGTACATGAGTACAAGGCAAAAATCTGCTTACAAATTTTACATGCTGGCCGCTATGCTTATCACCCTTTTGTTGTTGCGCCGTCTGCTATTAAATCGCCTATTTCTCCTTATACACCAAAAGCACTAAGTGAGAGAAAAATAAAAAAAATAATTAAATCGTATGCAAACACGGCAAAGTTAGCAAAACGCGCAGGGTATGATGGTGTTGAAATAATGGGCTCTGAAGGTTATTTGATTAACCAGTTTATATGCACCAATACAAATCAACGAAAGGATAAATGGGGCGGTTCATTTGAAAACAGAATGCGGTTGTCGCTAGAAATTATACGCGCTGTTCGACGTACTGTGGCCGATGACTTTATTATTATTTATCGCCTGTCCATGCTCGATTTACATAAAGACGGTAGCAGTTGGCAAGAAATAGAACAACATGCAAAGGCGATTGAAAAAGCCGGTGCGACAATTATTAATACCGGTATAGGTTGGCACGAAGTAAGAATCCCGACGATCGCATCGGTAGTGCCCGAGGCGGCTTTTACCTGGGTGACAAAAAAACTAAAACAAGTAATTAATATTCCTGTTGTTGCTTCAAATCGTATTAATAGTCCCGAAATAGCAGAGTCCTGTTTGCAAAACGGTGATGCGGATTTAGTTTCTATGGCAAGACCGTTTTTAGCGGATAGTGAATTTGTGCAAAAAGCACAAAATAATCAGTCGCATTTAATCAATAAATGTATTGCCTGTAACCAGGGTTGTTTAGATCGTGTGTTTAAACGAGAACGAGCAACCTGTTTAGTTAATCCACGTGCGGCATATGAAACCGAATATCCATTGACTAAAACTCCGCATCCAAAAACAATTGTGATTATTGGCTTAGGGGTAGCAGGGTTGTCATGCGCTTATTATGCCGCTTTGCGCGGGCATCGTGTTATTGCGTATGATGCCGAAAATTTAGGTGGTCAATTTAATCTGGCAAGCGCGATACCAGGTAAAGAATCTTACGACGATACTGTGCGCTATTTCGACGCGCAACTTTCGCTGTTAAATGTTGAAGTGCATCGAAATAAAAAAGTGGATTTTGAAGATTTGAGAGAAAACGTCGCTGACGCAATTGTTTTTGCAACAGGCGTAAAACCGAGAAAGCTTTCTATTGATGGTGTTAGTCATTTTTCAGTAATGGATTATGAGGCTGCGATTAAAAATATTCGAGAGATAAAACAAAAAGTGGCCATTATTGGTGCAGGTGGAATAGGTTTTGATGTTGCTGAGCTGCTGATTAATGATGAAAGCAATGACTGGTATAAGAACTGGGGAATTGATAAAACATTTGAAAGCAAAGGTGGGCTGTTAGCAGCCCCTGTTCAGCGGAAAACAAAACGAGAGGTTTATTTGCTACAACGAAAAAAACAAAAGTTGGGAAAAAATCTTGCACGCACAACGGGATGGATAAGACGCTTAACTTTAAGGCAGGCTGGTGTGAAAATGATGTCCGATGTGCGTTATGAAAAAATTGATGACGCAGGATTACATATATTGCATGAAGGAAAAAAGCTAACGCTTGCAGTTGATCATGTCATTATTTGCGCAGGACAGGAATCGCAAAACACTTTATATAATCAGTTGCGTGAATTAGGCCAGCCTGTGCATATTATTGGTGGTGCTAGAAAAGCAGCGGAACTTGATGCCGAGGCAGCTATCAGAGAAGGTATGGAACTGGCGTACGGTTTTTAAGCTGTGTGTAAAGATGTGTTGAACTTTTGTGTTGGAAAAAAATGAAATTTACTTTTATCCCTCTTGTTTTAGCTCTCGCTTTAACTATCGTTTTCCCGATAACATCGTTTGCAGAGAACATAAAGCATGTCACCGTAAATGACTATCTGCAGCAGTCAGAAGCGCAAGGTAAAAAAGCAAATAATTTAATTAACGAGACCAGTCCTTATTTATTGCAGCATGCATACAACCCGGTTAACTGGTATGCATGGGGTGATGCTGCATTTGAAAAGGCAAGAAAAGAAAATAAACCCATATTTCTTTCGATCGGTTATTCAACCTGTCACTGGTGCCACGTAATGGCACACGAATCTTTTGAAAATAAAAAAATAGCCAGTTTACTTAACAAACACTTTGTCGCAATTAAAATTGATCGTGAGCAACGGCCTGATATTGATTCGGTTTATATGTCTGCAACGCAATTAATTAATGGTCAGGGTGGATGGCCAATGAGTGTTTTTCTTGATCACGAGTTAAGGCCTTTTCATGCGGCGACTTATTTTCCGCCTTTTTCGACTGACGGACATGTCGGTTTTAATGAAGTGTTATTGGAAATAAATAGATTGTGGTTGGAAGAGCGAGAAAAAATAATAAAACTAGCTACTGCTATTACTAAAGAAATAACGAAACAAGCTGACCATAGTGCGCCAAATGAAGGGCTAGACAATGATATTCAAACTTTCGCCTTGCAGCAGATAGAAAAAGCTTTTGATGAAGATATGGGCGGTTTTAGTGCTGCACCAAAATTTCCGCGTCCGGGAATATTTTCATTATTAAATAAAATGAAACATAACAAAAGTGCGCAGCACATGATGCGTGTGACGTTGGATGCGATGGCATCAGGTGGGATTTATGATCAGCTAGCGGGTGGGTTTCATCGTTATTCGGTCGATGCTAATTGGCAAGTTCCACATTTTGAGAAGATGTTATACAGTCAGGCATTGATGGTAATAGCATATAGCGATTTTTATCAAATTGACTCTCGGGAAAAATATAAAAACATTACTTATCAGACGTTAGGGTTTGTTATATCAGAAATGCAATCTCCGATGGGTGGGTTTTATTCGGCCCTGGATGCTGATAGTGAACGTGCAGATAAACCGGGAGAACATGCTGAAGGTGCATATTACTTATGGCATGAACTTGAACTAAAAAAACACCTTTCGAGTGATGAGTTTTTATTTATAAAAGAATATTATTCTATAGGTGAAAATGGAAATATTGATTCTGACCCGCGAGACGAATTTATCAATCTTAATATTTTAGCAATTGATGAAGATTATAGAGATAAGGCGCTTACTCAGAAACAAAATCAATATTTATCATCCGCTAGAAAAAAGCTGAATAAAAAACGCTTACTCAGACCAAGGCCACACCTGGATGATAAAGTGATAACGGCATGGAATGGCATGATGTTATCTGCATTTTCAAAAGCAGCAACTACCTTTGATGACGCTGCTTTTTTGGGTGAAGCAATAAAGACAGCTAATTTTTTGAAGAAACATCTTTATCAGTCCCAAACTAGAAAGTTATTTCGACAGTACCGTGATAATAAAGCGAGTGTGGTAGCAAACCTGTCCGACTATGTCTGGTTAATAAATGGTCTGCTAGAATTGCATCGTGCAAGCAAGGATACTACATGGTTAAACTGGGCGCTAAAATTGCAGCAACAACAGAACCAGTTATTTTTGGATAAAGCATCAACAGCTTATTATGAATCGGTAGCAAACGATAAAAATTTATTGTTTCGATCAAAGAATATTTATGATGGTGCGTTACCGTCTGCCAATGCAATCGCCTTAGCCAATCTTCGCATGTTGGCTAACACTATCGAAAGTAAAAAACTAAGAAGATCTTTCACCGAACAGGCGGATAAGCTTGTTAATAATTTTGCTAGTATTGTTAATCAAAACCCTGCAGCAGCGGCAAGTTTAGTGGCGGTAGAAATACAGGCAGTAGAAAGGCAAGTCGAAAAAAATAAAACATTTCCTAAGCAGTAGTTCGCGTTAATGCAGTAAAATAATCAAATGATTTATCGAATTATTTCCGTAGCGCCAATGATGGGGTGGACCGATCGCCACGCGCGTTATTTTTTGCGTTTGATTACAAAACATACTCTGTTATATACCGAAATGGTCAATACGGGTGCGATGCTAAATAACAAACAAAAAATTGGAGAGCAGAAACGTTTTCTTGCGTTCCATGCTTCCGAGCATCCATTGGCGCTGCAATTAGGTGGCAGTGATCCACAAGCCCTGGCGCAGTGTTCAACCATGGCAGAAGATGCTGGTTTCGATGAAGTGAATTTAAATGTGGGCTGCCCGAGTGATCGCGTGAAGTCAGGGCATTTTGGCGCATGTTTAATGGCTGAGCCGCAGTTAGTTGCTGATTGTGTTAGCGCGATGAAAGCCAAAGTGACTATTCCCGTTACCGTGAAATGCCGTATCGGGATTGATGACATGGAAGGTTATCAGCCACTATTAAATTTTGTTGAAATAGTGATGGGAGGAGGTTGCGATACTTTTATCGTGCATGCGCGAAAAGCCTGGTTACAAGGACTCAGTCCAAAACAAAATCGAGAAACGCCACCTTTGATGTATGACTATGTGCATCGTTTAAAGCGTGAAAAACCTGAGCTAAGTATTAGTATTAATGGTGGGATTAAAAGCATGGACATAGCGAAACAGCAGTTAGAATATGTCGATGGAGTAATGATCGGACGCGAGGCTTATTACAATCCTTATCTTCTCGCAACCGTTGACCAGGATATCTATGGTGATGATGCCGCGATATTAAAAAGTCGTGAAGAAATTATTGAGCAACTTTATGAATATATAGACCGTGAAATTGCCAAAGGTGTTTCGCTGCATTCCATTTCACGTCACATATTAGGTTTATTTCAGGGCTGTCGCGGCGCTAAAGCGTGGCGCCGTTACCTTAGTGAAAATGGAACTAAACCAGATGCGGATAGTTCAGTAGTAAAAACAGCATTACGGTATGTTGTAAATTGAGTTAATGGTTATCTGTTTTTTAACAGCGAGATAAATTGCTGCGCCAACTTATAAGCAGGCTGGCATCGGGCGAACCACCTGTTTTAATATCTTCACTCATTGCAATATCAAGGTAGTGACAATTCTTTATTTTTATTGTGCCGCCGAAAGTTATTAAATAGGTGCTGCCCAAAATTTTCAGTTGGCTTTTATCGTAGTAACTAGTGTGACCCTGTAGCTGTACTTTTAAATTAATGGTGTCGTTCAATAACCAGCCGAGCATCACATGACCATAAACAGCATAATCAGATAAGGGAATGTTCTGATAATTATCCGCACCTAAAATAACTGCGCCAGCATTAAGATTCAATAGCCAGTTGTCTGTTAGTTTTTGATTCAACGCTAACCACGCAGAAATATCTGTAGCACCATTACTGGTTAATTTATTTTTATTACCTGTGGGTAATTTTAAACTTCCCCATACGCTGACAGCGGTAGTTTCATTATCGAGGAGTTTGTGCGCTGCTGAAATTTGTAAATCGCCAAATGACGTATTTGTCTCATCTAGCTCTATTAGGGCTTGACCTTGTGAAGTGTAATTAATGTTGTACTGATTTCGTTCAACAAAGGGACGGTTAGCTTCGGGTAAATCAAAAAAATCATGCCAACGGTCGATACTCGAATCGAGAAAACCGCCGCCTTGATAAATAACTGGCAGGTCAAACTTTATATTCCAGTTTTCATTTAAGCCATATTGATAAGATAAATTAAGTTGATAGCTTTCATAATCAAGATGGATTGACTCATTTGTACTTGGTTCAATATTTAATGTATTGGTAATGGCTAAACTGCTGGACCATTGCTTTTCTTTTTTATTAATCAACGTCGCATTGCTGGGCAATGCCTGCCCGTGAATTAAATTGAAAATATTTTGGTCGCGTGTTGCGAATGGTTGGTAATCAGAAGCAGTGGGCGAAGCGTAGAAGTTCTTCGTAGTAAAAAAAGTTGTGATGAAAAATAGTAGTAAGCATAACCACGCCGTCATCCTGACGCCTTGTGGAATACGACCACCAGGGATAGTGGGAGTGCAAATGTTGCAGGAGCAAAATATTTGCCGGCCCATCCATGGGCATAAAAAAACGCCAATGGTCGAAAGACCATTGGCGTTTTTTTTGTATCTGAAAAAAAGTTGTAAAATTTTATTTCAGAGCTACTTATTTAAGACCTGCATAGTAAGCCGCAATATTCGCGATGTCAGCGTCAGTTAAAGCAGCAACCATTGCGTTCATTGATGGGTCTTTACGTGTACCATCTTTAAATGCTTTGATTTGCGCAACAAGATACGCTTCTTTTTGGCCGGCAAGATTTGGGTATGTTGGTATAGCACTGATGCCCGCGGCACCATGACAACCGGCACAACTTGCAGATTTAGCTTTACCGGCAGCAGCGTCAGCAGCAAAAGCAACATTTGCGCTTAAAGCAAGAGATAAAGCAGCTAAGATTTGAAGTTTCATGACTTTAATTTTCATTGGGGTCTCCTAAGGGTTCACCTAGTTTTGTGTTGTCAGCCAGTCTGTCTGTTCAGAGGCCTTGTATTAGGACGCTGTTGTCAGGTCTCGCTGTTGTGTATAAACAATAAAATCTTTATTAAATCAATTGCTTAAATGTTAAGTCTAGCTAATAGTTGGGTATGTTACCTTAAAACCTACTTATATTCCATATCACTTATATAATATGTGATCTAGTTCAACTGGAAAGTCTATAATTACTTGTGTTTCAATTGGTTACGATGTTTTTACATATAACGACCGGCACTAGCAATGATAATTACCAGTAAACCGATAATGGTATTCAGCCCAATAAGTTGTCGTATCTGGTTCAGCTTTGCCGCTGCCAGGGGGTAATCCTGTACCACAACGGCCTGTTTTAAGCGGCGATAAGGCCCGAAGAAAACATGCAAATAAATCAGAACCATCAAAATTCCACCGCCATGCATAATATGAATATGCATGCCAGCGTGTTCGAACCCCCCGAAATACTGAAATAACATCCAGTAACCTGTCGACAATAAAAGCCCAATACTTAACCATACCCAGACAAAAAAGCGTCGAAATACCTGCACCCATAGCTCGAGTCGCAAAGGCGGCTCGAGTACTTGAGCGGCGGCAGGACGCAGTGCATTGTAGGCAAAAAACATGCCGCCAACCCAGATTACAGCGGATAAAAGGTGAAATGCGATACTAAAAAACATGATGTTGAACTCACGGTGGTGTTTTATATTTTGGTACTTTATTTAATAACAGGGACGAATGATAAGCGCCACTCTTATGCCTGTCAAAGTGAAGTGTTTCATCTGCACGTATAAACACTGGTGGAGTCACTTGCAGCGATGGGGTAAAATGCACGGCTTTTTACACTGAATACTTTTAGAGGTTCACCATGGCAGATTTTAAAATAGCACCATCTATCCTATCCGCAGATTTTGCAATACTCGGTCCAGAAGTAGATAACGTTCTGGCATCCGGTGCTGATATTGTGCATTTCGACGTGATGGACAATCACTACGTGCCTAATTTGACTATCGGCCCACTGGTTTGTGATGCACTTCGTAAACACGGTGTAACTGCGGATATCGATGTGCATTTAATGGTTGATCCTGTTGATCGTATTATTCCAGACTTTGCAGAAGCGGGCGCGACTTATATTACCTTTCACCCCGAAGCCAGTGGTCATATCGACCGTAGTTTGCAGTTAGTACGCGAATCAGGTTGTAAATCAGGCTTAGTCTTCAACCCAGCAACACCGCTAAGTTACCTCGATTATGTGATGGATAAAGTTGACATGATTTTGTTGATGTCAGTGAATCCCGGTTTTGGTGGTCAGTCATTTATCCCTTCAACACTCGGTAAATTACGTGAAGCACGTAAAATGATTGACGACTCCGGTCTGGATATTCGCCTTGAAGTTGATGGTGGCGTTAAAGTCGATAACATCTGTGAAATCGCAAAAGCAGGCGCGGATACATTCGTCGCGGGCTCTGCCATCTTTGGCGCGAAAGGCGCAAATGACGCGCATGACTACGATACTGTTGTTGCTGCAATGCGTGCGGAATTGGCGAAAGCTTAAAAAAAATCTTTAGTCCGCGAAGAACGCAAAACACGCAAAGAAAAACGAATTATTATTTTGTTTTTACATTCGCGTGCTTTGCGTTCTTCGCGGACTGCTTTTCTTCTTAATTTTTTTGGTTTTCTGTTATGTTAAAACGTCCCGAAATGGTTCTAATTGATGTTGATGGCACACTGGTAGACAGCGTGCCAGATTTAGCTTTTTGTGTTGATGAAATGCTAAAGCAACTCGATATGCCAACACGTGGTGAAGCCAGCGTGAGACATTGGGTCGGTAACGGTGTCGAACGCTTAGTAAAGCGCGGCTTAATTAATGATCTGAACGGCGAACCTGAAGGTGCTTTATACAATGAAGCTTTACCGATCTTTCGTGAACTTTATGCTGAAAACACATCAGTTCGCAGTTGTTTATATGATGGCGTAACAGAAGCAATGGAGTTTTTAAAATCAACCGGCGTGAAAATTGGTTGTGTAACAAATAAAGCCAGTGAATTTACTCTGCCGATTTTAGAAGACCTCGGTATCAGTGATTATTTCGAAACGATCTTATGTGGTGATCAGGTCGAACGTAAAAAACCGGATCCTCAACCATTAATTATGTCAGCTGAAAAGTTAGGTGTGTCACCAAAAACGTCAATGATGCTTGGCGATTCAATGAGTGATGTAAAAGCCGCACGTGCCGCTGAATTTTCCATTATCTGCATGTCGTACGGTTATAATCATGGCGAAGATATTCGAGATTACAATCCTGATGCAGTAGTGGATTCGATGGCAGAAATAAAAAATATTGTCGCCTGGTAACCCGACATACGTATAAAACTAGAACATTTCATTAATTTACTCTATTATTCGGACATGAACTTTTTTTCCAGACAAATCGAGGCGAATCAACACTGGCGATGGTAAAGCGCAATGCTTGCTCTAATCGTAATGCCTTT
>CAZCOZ010000038.1:0-15673 GCA_964500555.1 uncultured Thiotrichaceae bacterium
AATTGCATGAGATTCTACAAAAGCGATTGAGTGAAATTAGTGGGCAGGTAGAAAAGCGTTTGGATAAAGGTTTTGAAAAAACCACGGAAACATTTACGGATGTGGTTAAACGTCTGGCAATGATTGATGAAGCGCAAAAACGTATTACGGAATTATCCACTAATGTCGTTAGTCTGCAGGAAGTGCTGACAGATAAACGTTCGCGTGGTGCGTTTGGTGAAGTGCAGATGGCAGGTCTTATTCGTAATATGATGCCAGAAGGTAGTTATGCGCTGCAGCATACGTTAAGCAATGGTACTCGTGCTGATTGTGTAATGTTTTTGCCAGAGCCAACAGGACATCTGGCAATTGACTCCAAGTTTCCACTTAATTCATTTCAAAAAATGATGGATGACGAAGCAACGGAAACGGAACGTGCTGTCGCACAAAAACAATTTCGGCAGGATATTAAAAAACACATCAAAGATATTTCAAGTAAGTACATTATTGAAAATGAAACATCGGATGGTGCAATTATGTTTATCCCTGCAGAAGCTGTGTTTGCAGAAATTCACGCGCATCAGCCGCAATTGGTTGACGAGGCTAATCGTGCGCGTGTGTGGATGGTTTCGCCGACAACATTAATGGCAGTGTTAACTACAGCGCGAGCAGTGTTGAAAGATACCGCAACGCGCAAGCAGGTACATGTTATTCAGGAGCATTTAGTCAATCTTGCGAAAGATTTTGAACGCTTTAGAAAGCGCATGGATAATTTATCGAAACATATAAAACAGGCCAATAAAGATGTTGAAGAAGTGCATGTTTCTGCCAGTAAGATTAGTGGGCGGTTTGAAAAAATTGAAAGAGTGGAAATCGCTGAGGAGGAAGTTGAATTGTTAGAAACGACAAATGAAGGGTCTAGTAAATAATTCAATAATTAAATTTAATGAAATAAATTAAAGGTAACATTAGAGTGGCAAGTTCATTTTCAGATACAACATTTTCTCCTGCGGCACGTATTTTAATTATTAGTGCGGCATTGGTTGTCGTTATTGCGGGTATGAAAAATGCAGCGCCGATGCTTGTGCCATTTTTGTTGTCGGTATTTATAGCGGTTATCAGTTTTCCACTCATGAGCCGTTTGCAGCAGAGCGGTATGCCTAAAGGCTTTGCACTAGCCATTGTCATGTTCCTGGTTATGTTAGTTGGAATTGGTATGACGGTATTAATCGGCACATCAATAACCGATTTCGGCCAAATGATGCCAGTTTATCAGGTAAGAATTTCTGCAGAATGGAATAATTTTCTTGCCTGGTTAAACAGTCATGGTATTTCAGTCACTGATAATATTAAAGAAATGATTGACCCTTCTGCTGCGGTTGGTTTGTTATCGTCTATTTTAAAAGGTTTTGGTAATGTGTTAACCAATTCATTTTTGATTATGTTGACGGTTGCTTTTATTTTAATTGAAACTGCAGGATTGACTCAGAAATTTTTGAAAATGAATCAGTCCAGGGCGATGGCAGAACCAACAAATGATAATTTAGATGGCTTAAATAATACTGTAAATTTCCCACAAATTTTTGTCGAGAAATTAAGAAGCTATATGAGTTTAAAAACTATCTTCAGTATGATTACAGGTATTATTATTGGGGTAGCAATGTGGTTGATCGGTGTTGATTATCCTGTGTTATGGGGCGTGTTAGCGTTTATGCTTAATTTTGTGCCCAATATTGGTTCGATTATTGCGGCCGTACCAGCGGTTTTGCTGACCATTGTGCAATTAGGTTTGGGGTCAGCGATTCTTGTCGCGCTAATTTATGTGGGTGTTAATGTAGTGATTGGCAGCATTGTGGAACCAAAATATATGGGCAAAGGTTTAGGCTTGTCTGCGTTGGTGGTATTTATTTCGCTGGTTTTCTGGGGCTGGATTCTAGGGCCAGTTGGTATGCTGTTATCAGTGCCTTTGACTATTACAGTGAAGCTTGCTCTGGATAGTAATGCTGAGACGGAGTGGATAGGTCAGTTGTTGGGCCCCGTTGATGACTAATGTACTATGAAACGAGCAATTATCGACTTTCATCAGGATCAGCTTGAGCATTGGGTGGCAGATCTTGTTTGTGGTCATGGTCAACATGTAAGACATGATCCGCCCTGGCAAAATCGCCCATGGGTTATTACCGAGTCGGGTAGAAAAGAAAAAATAGGTTTTGAGTTAGATTGTCTGCACTGCGATGAGGTGTTGACGCAGACGAAAAGCTAAAGTACATAACGGAGTAAATTAACTACAGAGTGTTGATACAGCGTAATAATTTTGTAGAGCTTTTCACTAAAAAATCATTCAAAAATCATTCATCTCAATAAAAGCGACAGCAATACCGTCGCGGGCATGTCTTACGATAACGGCATTCTTAAATGAGTCCCTGATATTTTCTACTGCTTCACTAAATTGTAGCGTAACCAGTTCGCCCATGGTGTAGTGTTCTGGATTATCTAATTCAAGATAAACGCCGCCTTTGCTGACGTTGATGGTATTAACTGCGCGTGCGCTGTCTTCAAGGTAGTTAAGTTCTACCGCTACTCTGAGGTCTTTTCGAGAATGTTTACGTAGATCTTTAGTCATAAAAAAATATTTCTGAAGGTGTGTTAATAGGCCTCTAATATACCTGCTTGAGGTATAGGCACTTAATATAATAGTAGACTTAAGATTTCAAAACACAAGGAAAGCGGAAATATTATGATTCGGGTGTTTTGTATAGCAAAATAACCAATGTCTAAGTCTTTATAGAGGTGTATATTATGACGATGCTAAAAACTTACCCTGTTCTATTTCTTCTGTTCTTAACGTTGGCTTTGCCAGCCAGCGCATCTGATCTTGCGCGCGAAAAACGCATGGCAGATGAAATTATAGATGCGATTATAGATGGCGAAGCAGTAGATTTGCCAATATCAAACAAAACTTTCTTAGGTATTTATACTGAAGCCGAGCAAGAAGAAGCTAACGGTGTAGCGATAATATTACATGGTCGCGGTTTCCACCCTGATTGGCAAGATGCGATTAATCCATTGCGCGTGGGTTTGACGGAGTCAGGCTGGAATACATTGGCAATCCAAATGCCTGTCCTGGATAAACAGGCAAAATATTATGACTATATTCCCATCTTTCCTGAAGCATTGCCAAGAATAGAGTCAGCTATTAAGTATGCACGTGAACAAGGTAATAAAAAAATTATTTTGATTGCGCATAGTTGCGGAGCGCATATGGCAATGGCGTGGGTCGCAGCAGAAAAACAGGCAAATAAAAAAATAGATGCGTACGTGGGTCTTGGTATGAGCGCAACGGACTATAAGCAGCCTATGTTAGATATATTTCCTCTAGATCAATTGAAAGTTCCTGTGCTTGATGTTTATGCAGAAGATGATTATCCCGCAGTAAAAAATATGGCTGAAAGTAGAAGGTTGTTGATGGATTTGGCAGGGAATAAAAAATCAAAACAAGTGGTTATTAAAGATTCCAATCATTATTATGTAGATAGAGGTGAGGCACTAACGCAAGTGGTTAGTCAGTGGTTGAATACACTATTTGATTGATAGTTATAAAAATAATTAAAATAGTTTAAATGATGAAATAAACATTAACAAAATCATCTTATGATTAATATATTGTTAATAGATGTTTACTGAATGAAACATAAAGAAATAGTAAGTCAGTTTCAGCTGTTAAAACAGAAACGTTTCCTGCCCTTTTTTATCACACAATTTTTTGGTGCATTTAATGATAATGTTTTTAAATACGCTTTAAGTATCTTAATTGTATTTCAAGGCGCGGAATTTGTAGATACAAATCCTAATTTATTAATTAATATTGCCGCCTTATTATTTATCCTGCCATTTTTTTTATTTTCTGCCACCGCAGGACAGTGGATAGATAAGTATGAAAAATCAAAATCGATAAGAAGTATAAAACTACTTGAAGTTGTGATTATGCTGGTTGCAGCAGTTGCATTTATTCAGGGTTATATCTTTCTGCTTATTGGTTTGTTGTTTTTAATGGGTTCTCAGTCAGCATTTTTTGGCCCAGCTAAATACAGTTATATCCCACAACATCTAGAAAATTCAGAATTAATTGAAGGTAATGCGTTAGTGCAAATGGGAACATTTGTCGCGATCCTGCTTGGTACTATTTTTGGTGGTTTGATGATTGCGCAGGAGCAGGGCAGGCATTATGTGGCGTATGCAGTTGTGGTGGTTTCTCTTGCTGGATATTTCGCGAGTCGGTTTATACCAGTAACGCCCAGTTTGAATAAAGAGTTAAAAATCAACTGGAATATTTTTAGTGAAACGTACCGTAATATTAAAACGATTAGGAAAGATAAAACCGTTTTTTTATCAATACTGGGTATTTCATGGTTCTGGTTTTTAGGTGCCACGTATCTGGTTCAATTTCCTAATTACACAAAAGAAATTTTGTCCGGTAATGCTGACGTTGTTACTTTGTTGTTGGTTTTGTTTACTGTGGGGATAGGTTCTGGGGCTTTACTATGTAACCGACTTTCTGGTGATAAAATTGAAATTGGTTTAGTGCCTTTTGGTTCAATCGGGTTGACCCTGTTTGGTATTGATTTATTCTATTCACAGCCGGCTGAAATTTCTACAGCTGTGATAGGTTTGAAAGAATTTATAACGATCGATTATGTGCGCTTAATGATCGATATAATCATGCTTGGATTTTTCGGTGGTTTATATATTGTGCCGTTGTTGGCTTTAGTGCAACAGCGTTCAGATGGAAAATATTTATCCCGAATAATTGCCGGCAATAATATTATTAACGCTTTGTTAATGGTGCTATCTGCAATTTTTGCGATGTTGGTTTTATCTTCTGGGTTTTCTATTTCAGAACTATTTTTAATGGTCGCAATTTTAAATGCGGTTGTTGCTGTTTATATCTATACCCTGGTGCCAGAGTTTTTTATGCGGTTTCTGGTGTGGTTGTTAATCCATAGCGTTTATCATGTTAAGACTAATGGCCTGGAAAAAATTCCAGAAAAATCAGCTGCGGTATTAGTGTGCAATCACGTTAGTTTTGTTGACGCAATAATCATAGCGGGTTGTGTTAGGCGACCGGTACGATTTGTTATGCACCACAAAATATTTGCTATGCCAGTATTAAATTTTATTTTTAGAACAGCAAAGGCAATTCCTATTGCGGGAAAGTTTGAAAATGAGGTCTTACTAAAAAAGGCATTCGACGATATTGATGCGGCGTTGGTGAATGGCGATTTAGTTTGTGTTTTTCCGGAAGGTAAGTTGACGAATGATGGCGATATGAATAGTTTTAAAACGGGTATTGAAGAAATAATAAATCGACGAGCAGTCCCCGTGATTCCCATGGCCTTACAAGGTTTATGGGGTAGTGTTTTTAGTCGTTATCAATCGAATATATTTAAACGCTTATTTAAGGGTATAAAATCGAGTATTGGTCTAGTTGTTGGCGAAGTCGTGAGTGCACAAGATGTTTCTGCTATGTTACTTGAACAGAAAGTGAAGCGTTTACGAGGTGCTGACAAATAGTGCAATAAATACATCTATAAGCAATAAATTCACAGGCAATAAAAAACCACCTGTAAGGTGGTTTTTTATTATAAGCAAAAGAGACTTAAAGCTTATTTTTGAAATTCCGCATAAACTTTTGTCTTAAACACGACCCATTGCGCCAAAGCTTTTTATGAAAGGTCCAGCCATGCGAGGATCAGAAATCATCGCTTTGAAATCACCTGTTTTAAATTTCAGCTTCCCAGTTGTAAAAGCTAAACCTAAACCTGTCATGCCGATTTCTTTCTTCAACCATTTTTCCCAGTTTTTCTGCTCAGCGCGCATGTCCCAGCTCAGTGCGCGGCCATCATAAGCGCCAGCTTCTGTTACGTGCCCATTTTCAACGTTGATAAAACCGATACAGGTATCTTCTTTTGGGTAGCCGTAACCGATAACAGAGTTAAAGTTAATTTTTTCTAGAGCACCGGATAGTGCAGGTTCTGCATTCCATTTTTCCTGAAAACCTTTCATCCAAGCATCGTCAAATAAAGCCATTACATCTCTCCGAATTTTAATGCGTCAGTACATGGTTGTCTGGCGCAATGAATTAGTGTCTCTATAAACGTTACAGTTGTTTAATTAAAGCGTACTTAACTAAAGTGACCGTGTTTATAGGTGCATGTTTACTGGTAAGTTAGTACAGCGTGTTAGCTTATTTCTATTATCACGGCTGTAAATACCAGAAGAGATAGTAGCATAATGCGAACTATACCGAAAGAGATATAGTCCGCGTATTTGTACGGGTTATTCCTTCATTTAGTTCGTAAGTGTTAGTGATCAGACGGTAATATTATGGAGCTTGCTTACTCTTTTACCTGCATCGAATTTGAGTTGATATCATTTTTTTTCAATAAACTTTGATTGCGATGAAGTTGCTGTTTATCTCGATATGGTCCGAATCGGACACGGTGCCATAACTGATTCTTGATGGTGATGTGTTGGATGCTTGCTTCCAGACCAAGAAAAGCTAAATTGGCTTTGAGTTTTTCGGCGTCAGCCAAATTTTTAAATGAACCAACCTGTAATACATATTGTTTTCCCTTGCTGCCGCCAGTGTTATTTGCAGTGTCGTTTGAGGCGTCGTTTGACGTTTTACTCGGGACATTGTTGGTGTGCTTTTTGGTTTTCACTTCAGGTGGACGTGTTTCGTCTTCCGGAATAAAAACTTCTAGCTTGGGTAATAATTTATAGAAATTATATTTTTCCTCTTTAGGTGAGGGTGATTCTTTTGATGCTACAGTCGTTTTGGTCTTATTACTTTTTTGGCTGGACTGCTGTATTTTTTCTGGTTTTATTTTTCCCTGTTTTATTCTTTCTAGTTCTTCCTGTACCGCAGTGCCAAAATTTTTCTCGCTTTCAGGTTGTTTGTCCAGATAAATAATAAAAGCAACAAACAAACCGATTGCCAGGCCAGAAAGTAACCAGACATATCCGGGTAAGGACTGTTTCTTTTTACGTCGATTGCGTGGTTTGTAATCTCTAGCCATGTTTTTGAATTCGGACTGTTTATATTTGGATTATTTTTTTCAATTACATTTTTGCTGGTGCGCTAACACCTAACAAAGTTAGTCCGTTAGATAAAATTTGTCTGGTGGCATTAATTAAATTAAAACGCGCATCACGTAAATTACTGTCATCGATAATAAATTGATGCGCATTGTAGTAAGAGTGTAACAAGGTGGCTAGTTCACGTAAATAATGTACCAGTAAATGTGGTTCTGCCTCAAAGGCCGCCTTGTTTACGGTATCCGCATAGGCATCTAATTTGCTGATGATTTCTGTTTCATGTTTCTCAGTAAGCAAATTTAAATTTTGCGCACCGTTGTTAATGTCATGAGTCAGTTTTTTATCACCTAGCTGATTAATTACGCTGCATATTCTGGCGTGTGCATATTGTATGTAATAAACCGGATTGTCATTGTTTTGTGATTTCGCCAAGTCTAAATCAAAGTCCATGTGCTGTTCGCATTTGCGCATGACATAAAAAAAGCGTGCAGCATCGATGCCTACTTCTTCACGCAATTCCCTTAAGGTGACAAATGATCCTGAGCGCGTTGACATTTGTACCCGTTCGCCGGCACGATACAAGTTAGCAAATTGAACCAGTAAAATAGTCAATCTGTTTTCGTCTTCACCCATGGCGCTTAGTGCGGCTTTAACACGTGGTACATAACCGTGATGATCGGCACCCCAGATATTAATGACGCGTTGATAGCCGCGCGAGAATTTATCCAGGTGATAAGCAATGTCTGAAGCAAAGTAAGTTCCCTGTCCGTTATCACGAACGACCACGCGATCTTTTTCGTCACCGAAATCGGTGGAGCGAAACCACAGCGCACCTTTGTCTTCGTAAATATGCCCTGCATCCTGCAATTGTTTGACTGCTTTATCGATCAAGCCGGCATCAGCGAGAGACTGTTCGGAATACCAGGTTTCAAAATGCACGCCGAATAATTCCAGGTCGTCGCGAATATCATCGACAATGGTATTAAGCGCGGCGTTAAAAATAGTTTTGTAGTTTTCTTCGCCAAGCAATGTTTTTGCGCGCGTGATTAATTCATCGATGTGCTTCTCTTTGTTACCGATGTCTTTATCACCGCCATCCGGTTCGTCGGTGCAAATATTTTGCATCACAGCTTCTGCTGAATGTAAAAATGATTCGCCGTGTTCATCTTTTAACGCACGTGCGATATCGTAGATATACGCTTCACTTTTATAACCATTACTTGGGAATGGGATGTCTATTTTGTTTTCCTGCAGATAACGCAACCAGATGCTGGTAGCAAGAATATTCATTTGTCGTCCAGCATCATTGACGTAATATTCACAATCAACATCAAAACCCACGGCGCGCATTAGTGACGCTAAGGTTGCACCATACGCTGCACCGCGACCATGGCCAACATGCAAAGGCCCGGTTGGATTAGCGGAAACAAATTCAATTTGTACTTTTTCATTGTTCGCGGCATTGCTTCTGCCAAAATTTTCTTTTGCGTTAAGAATGCTGGGAATAATATTTAACGTACTGGCCTGGGCAAGAAAGAAATTAATAAAGCCTGGGCCAGCAATCTCGATTTTTTCAAGCCCAACTTTTTCTATAGAAGCTTTCTCTATCGACGTAGCGTCGAATGCATCAATAATAATCTGCGCAATATCACGCGGCGATTTGCCGACCTGTTTCGCCAACATCATCGCGACGTTGCAAGTGAAATCACCATGTGCAGCGTCTTTGGTTCGCGTGATTTGCAGAGCAGGTTTGGTTTCAATCAGGCCATCATTAATAAGTTGGTCTAAGGCCTGATTAAGTAAGGTTTCTATGGTGTCTTTCAAAATACTGTCTTCGTGATTTTTTGCGGATGAACTATCGGCAGCGATTATACGGTAATCGTGCAAAGTTCTCTAAGGATTCTCTGATTAAGATGCGCTAAATTAATGTGCTCTAAAACTATCCCATGTTTAAAATGTATCCAGATTTAAAAGGTATCATACGGATCAACGTCAATCGACCAACGCACTTTTCGCGCGGCGGGTAATTGTTGTAACTGTGGTACCCACCAGTTGATTAAACGATGCAATTCTTTTCGCTGACTGGCCTGCAGCATTAACTGGTAACGGTAGCGACCCGCGCGACGCTCCATGGGGGCGGGCAGTGGGCCAAAAAGATCAACTTGTTTGACTTCGGCCTGACGCGCGCATTCAACCGCCTGCTCAAGAAAAATTTGCGCCGATTGTATTTCGACTGATTCGCAGCGCAGTAAGACCAGATACCGTGCTGGGGGTAAGCCTGCAGCCTGACGTTCCTGCAATGCGGCATCAGCAAATGCAGGGTAACCTTTGTGCAATAAAATTTGCAATAAGGGGTGGTCAGGATGGTGTGTTTGTATTGCCACTTCACCGGCTTTTTCTGCACGACCGGCACGTCCTGATACTTGTGTGATGAGTTGAGCAAGGTGTTCCGAGGCACGAAAATCGGCGCTAAACAGGGCCTGATCGGTATCGAGTATTGCTACCAGTGTTAAGTTGGGGAAATCATGCCCTTTCGCCAGCATTTGGGTGCCAACAAGAATACCGGACTCACCGCTGTGTGCCTGTTCAAGTTTTTCTTCCAGGCTGCCTTTATTGCGCGTGGTGTCGCGATCGATCCGATTGACCTTGGTATTGGGGAAATGATCCTGTAAAAAATGTTCAATACGTTCAGTGCCTGCGCCGATGGCAAGAATATTGGTACCGTCACACGGCTCGCATTTATCTGGCGCAGGGCGTTGTGAACCGCAATGATGACAATGTAACTGATTGCGTCGTTTGTGATAGGTCATGTGCGCATCACAACGTGAACAACTGGTTGTCCAGCCGCAGTCGTGACACATCAGTAGTGGTGCAAATCCGCGACGGTTAATAAAGAGTAGAACCTGGCCTTGATTATCAAGATGCTGCCTGATTTTTGTTAATAGGGTTTCGGCTATGCCTTCATGTAGTTTTTGGTTGCATAAATTGATTAATTCGATCTTCGGTAAGGGTTTTTTATTTGCACGATGCTTTAGGTAATGTGCCTGATAGCGTTGTTCATTTATATTGTTCAAGCTTTCAAGCGAGGCCGTGGCAGAGCCCAGAATAATGGGAATATTATTATTTTTCGCCCGCAATATAGCGAGGTCACGTGCGTTATAGCGAAATCCATCCTGCTGTTTGTAACTGCCATCATGCTCTTCATCAATGATAATCAGGCCAAGATTAGGTAAGGGCGTGAAGATAGAAGAGCGTGTACCAATAACCAACTGTGCCTGATTATTCGCCGCCGCGTGCCATGCGGCGTAACGTTGTTTGTCATTCATGCCGGAGTGCAAAACCACAATATTTGCATCTAAATGTTGTAGAAAACGCTGTGTTAGCTGTGGTGTTAGTCCAATTTCAGGTACTAACACCAGTATTTGTTTTTGTTCAGAAAGCGCGGCTTCACATAAAGCCAGATACACTTCTGTTTTACCACTGCCTGTAATGCCGTTGAGAACATGAACCGCATGCTGATTTAGTGTGGGTGAAATAGTGTTGACTACATCGGCTTGCTCGGCGGTTAGTGGATGACCGGGCATGGTGGCGGTTGAAGTTAACAAGGTTGGTTTAAGCTCGGTCTCAATCAGGTCTTTTTCGATTAGGTTTTTCAGCGGAGTTCGCCAGTTTTCGGTTAACGCATTCAGCGAATCGGCATCTAAACCTTGTTTGGTCTCGCTAAGTAATTGGTATATCTGTTGCTGCTTTGGTGCTCGTTTCAGTGAATCTACGGTTTGCTCGACAGTTTGATCGAGGACTGTTTTGGCGCGCCAGACATGGGTTAGTTGGGGCTGTGAGTCATCATTGCTCCGCAGATAAACGGGGGTTGCTGTTTGCAAAACATCGCCCAGAGGGTGCGCATAATAGCGTGCTGCCCAGAATAATAAATCCAGTATGTCGCTGGGTAATAGGCTGGTATCATCTAAAACAGCAGTGATTGTTTTCAGTTTATTATCTGGTACTTCGCTGGTCTGTACTTCTTCAATAACGAAGCCGATCAACTTTTGTCGGCCAAAAGGCACGCGCACGCGCATGCCTGGCTGGATGAGGCGTTCGCTATCGCAATTGGCTAAGCGGTAATCAAATGTTCGATGTAGTGGGCAGGGAACAGCGATATTAAGAATGCGTTGTCTTGGCATTATTGGGATAGTTTATGGCTTGGTAATTAGTGTGGTCTGTCGATAACAAAAGGGCATTTTACTGCAAAATGATGTATTCATTAAGCTAATTACCGATAACGTAAAAATCGAGCATGTGGATAAGTTTTCTTTACCTTTTAAAGCTGTGGATAAGTCTGTTGATATTGTTCCTATCAGAAAAAAATATTTATGGCTAGTATTTTTCTCACGAAAATAATAATAATTTTAATTTATTTTTAATTTTATTAAATTCAATAAGTTGTGGTGATTGGCTCTATTATAGTAGCGTGGAAATTATGCTTGACGAATTTAAAAGAGTATGATTTTTGTTGTGTGCATAAGTGTTTTCTGTTGGAGTTTATTTTGACCCTGTCTAATATGGAAACTTAATAAATTTTTGAAGAAACAGGCCTTAAGTCGTTAAAAAATAGTAGAAAAGGCAAGTTACGCACAAAATCTGTGGATAACTTTGTGGACAGCCAAAATAGTTGCTCATTTTTCACTATAAAAATAGTCTTTTTGTTAGTTTGACTGTTTTTTGAGCAAGTTAAAAATATATATATTTTTCAATAGGTTGAAATAAAATAAAGGCTTCTGTTCTGGCTGAAAAGGCGGTTGTCAACAACACAAATTAAAATATTAGGGTTTCATTATTTAGCCATGTGTAACTGCCTGTATTTTTATAAAAGAACAACAGGTTAATATCCAAAACAGCTATTTACTGTAAAAAAGGCGAACGGGTATAAAATCGAAATCAATATGCGGAAGAACTTAGTCAATTAAAAAAAATATTTCTGCTTATTTTCTATAGCGAAGGTGAAAAAATGAATCGATGGGTTTCCATTGCTCAAAATATAGAACAGGTGACAGGAAAAGCGTTTTCTGTACGCCAGCAGCAAAATCTATCCGGTGGCAGTATCAACAGTGCTTTTATGCTGACAGGGAGTGAATCGGGTAATGATAAAAGCTACTTCGTTAAAACCAATCGTGCTGGGTGTGGCGATATGTTTGCTGCTGAGGCCAAAGCATTAGCCATTATGGCGGCAACGAACACCATTATTATCCCAAAACCGGTTTGTACGGGTGATGACCAGACGCATAGTTATATTGTGATGGAATATCTGGAGTTTGGTGGTATGTGCAATCAAGCAGAGTTAGGTGAACAGCTTGCTGCCATGCATCGGGTGGAGGCGGATAAATTTGGTTGGGAAATCGATAACACTATTGGTGCGACACATCAGCCCAATGCCTGGCAAGACAATTGGATTGATTTCTGGCGTGAACAGCGGCTTGGTTTTCAGTTAGCGCTTGCGGCAAAAAAGGGTTACGGTGGTGAGCTACAAACGCTGGGTGAAAAATTACTGGTAGAAATGCCGGTGCTGTTTAGAGGGCGCGATATTAAGCCATCAATGTTGCACGGTGATTTATGGGGAGGCAATGTTGCTGGTTTGAAAAATGGTTCGCCTGTTATCTTTGACCCTGCTTTTTATTACGGAGATCGTGAGGCTGATTTGGCAATGACTTATGTGTTCGGAGGATTTACCGCAGATTTTTACGCCAGTTACGAGAATGCATTTCCGTTAGATAAGGGGTTTGACGTGCGTAAAACGTTTTACAATATTTATCATATTATTAACCATCTCAATCTTTTTGGTGGGGGCTACCAGGCTCAGGCCATTCAAATGTTGAGGCAGGTATTGTCAGAAATTGGGTGATTTCGTGTTGTGTCGGTGTGATTGCTGTTGGTTTGAGTCGTCGCAAATCGCGTCGCTAATTTAATCGCTGCATATAATAGCTTCTCCATTAATAGATTCTGCATGGAAGTTTGGTATGGATGCTGAGCTTTTTTATGGCTAGCATCGAATTTGTTAAACCATTTCCGATTTGAACTTTTCTGTAAATATTCTCTACATAGTGTGTTATTTCACACAATTAAATCAATCGGTTTATGCTTAACATATTGATTTATATGAATAGAGAAGTTGGCACGAAACCTGTAATAGACCTCCTAAACCAAAAGCTTATTTAGGAGTTGCCATGAAAAAAACTCAATTGAATTATTTACTGCTGTTATCTAGTTTGTCGTTATTCGCCAGCCAAACTGCATTTGCTGCAATGCAGGATCATTCGGCACACGCAAATCATTCTGGCCATGACCATTCTCGTCCTGATAGCCATGCGCCAATTGGTGTCATGGGTGATCATTTAATGCGTGAGGGTGAGATTATGCTGAGTTACCGTTTCATGCGCATGGACATGGATGGCAATCGTAGTGGCAAAGATCGAGTGAGTACGCCGCTGCCAGGTTACATGGTTAGCCCATTATCGATGACCATGGATATGCATATGCTCGGTGGCATGTACGCACCATCCGATAAATTAACATTAATGGCGACGTTACCAGTGACGTCGATTTCAATGGATCATGTTCGTCACATGGGTAACTTAAATTTCACTACCGACGCAGATGGTATCGGTGATCTTAAACTGGCGGCAACGTATGGCTTATTCGCAAAACCAGGAGCAGATTTTCTATTTAATTTTTCGGTGAGTTTACCGACAGGTTCGATTGATGAGCGCGATGAAATTCCAACCATGCCACCACAAAATGCACACCTGCCATATCCGATGCAACTAGGCTCAGGTACGTGGGATTTCACGCCCGGTGTTACTTATGTGCAAACGTTTAGTGACTGGTCGTGGGGAACACAGGGTAACTACACATTTAGAACAGGCGACAACGATAATGATTACACCTTGGGTAATAAATTTTCAGTAACCGCATGGGTAGCAAAAAAAGTGGTTAATACGACTAGTGTATCGTTTCGTTTGAATGTACTTGACTGGGCAAACATTGATGGAGCAGATACAAAACTATTAGCCATGCCGTCGGTGCCAACAAAAGATCCAAAACTTCGTGCAGGTACGCGGGTTGATGTTTTAGTGGGTGTTAATTTTGTACCGCCCGCATTAAAAAACTTACGTCTGGCTGCTGAAGTAGGCATGCCTGTTTATCAAAAATTAGACGGCCCTCAATTAGAAACAGATTTAGTTTTTACGCTGGGTGGGCAGTATACATTTTAGATTTAAATCAAATTTAAAATGTATAGAGAGAGCTTTGCACGACAATAGTTTCTGTCATTTTTTCGATCGAGTAAATCATCTCATGCTGAATTATTTGCACATTTATTTTTTATCAAAATAACCATAAACACTTTTCATTAAATCAGTCGTTCTTTTTACTGGATTTTTTCTGATCTGTTGTTCTTCAACAGCAACACGAGCGAACAATGCATTCATCGCATTATCTAAAACATAATTATCAATATCAGGCGTGGCATTTTTTAGTGAAGGTGATAGTGTGTTAATAGTAGAAGATAAAGATTTGTAGTAACTAGTTAAACCAGTTTCATTTGTTGCTTTACTAATAATTGGGCTAAATTTATTTCGTAACGAAGCTTCTGTTTTTCCGCGAAAATAAGTTGTCGCTGCATCACTCTCGCCTTTCATAATATTAATAGCATCACTGACGGTCATATCTTTAACCGCTTGTGTGAAAACAGGTGTTGCCTGTTTAACTGCTAGTTTCGCTGCGTTATTTAAACGTGTTTCAAATTCATCCACCTTGCTGCCCATGCCAAATTTTCTTAACAGGCTGGCAGGTTTGTTAAACTGTTCAGGTAAAGGGATACGGTAAAGTGCACTTGGATCAAAGCCACCCTGATTACCAAGTAAGTTGACCGCCGAACCAACTCCCTGTCCCAGTGCCTGTTTTATTGCCGACGCCACTTTCTGTGATGATAGTGTGCTGCCAGAGTTTGGTAAGCCAGACTGAATTGACTGAACTGTTTCCAGTATTGGTGCCATTGAATTACAGGATGAAAGTGTCGAAACGATAATAATTAATGGTAAGTGTTTTCTGGTTTTTAGATGCATCGTTCTGCTTCCCATGGTGTGATTATGAATGGTGACTTTTATAGGCTATTTCATAAAGAGGGTTGATTATTCTTTTTTGGTAGAATTATTTGTGCCGAATATTCGTTTGCGCTCTTAGCTCAATGATAGCGTTTAGTTCGCTAGATAATTTTAGGTATCTCTGTGCTTCAGCAAGCGATTGAAATAAGCAAGGTTTGCACGATGTTGTTTTTACAAAACGCGGTCGTTTTGGTTTTTTATCAAAAACCATCTGCCCCGGACATTGCTCCTGATAGAGTTTGATGAGTACCGTTGCGGTTTCTTTTGAAATATTAAATCTTGAGCAAATGACATCGCGACCAAACGAGCCATTGGCTAATAGATATGCTTCAATATAAAGCATTCTTTCCGTATCAATTTTTATGTTCCTCATGTAGGTCGAGTATAACAACACCGTCATTATAAGCATAACACTAGTATTAAGTACACCTGTCTCTGCA
>CAZCOZ010000038.1:15773-18004 GCA_964500555.1 uncultured Thiotrichaceae bacterium
CGCAATATTCGTGCAAAAAGAGGAATACATACGGCAGTTAGGTAGCTATTTGTATCAGTGCTATAACACGACTATTCACAGCCATGAGATGGAGCTTGTGGACGTTCACTATGAAGAGGGAACAGGTGTGGCAGAGTGTGCCGAAGTGATATATGCGTTAAGAGAACAAGGAAAGGATGGGTAATAAATTAAAGCATTTAAGTTTATATTCCTGAGATTTACAGTTGATTTCATACAGCTGGTTTCAACTGAGTTTGACCAATACAAAATATTACATAATAAATATTTTTTAAGCTGTTTGTGTGGCGGTAAGATTTATCACTGCCTGTATAAAGTTGTCTAGTTTATTGTTTGCTTCAAGCTCACTCTCTTCGATAACAGGTAAATGAGGATTGGAGTCGCATAATTTTTTTGCGAAGATGCCTCGACTGTTTTCGGTCACGCAGTGTCCGTTGATAAAAACAGGTGTGCTATTTAAGCCGCAACTGGGTGAGCGACTTTTGAAGATATAGCCTTTGAGGCTTTTTAGTTCAGCCGGTTTTTGTTTGCAGTAGGCTTGCATAATGTCGGTGACATCAATATCGGGATTGTCACGTCCGGTTAATCTTGGTTGCTCGATGCTATCGGTGAGCTGTATGGGCGGGCGGGGTATGCCAAGACCCGCTTCCACTTCAGGACACACGGGTACAAATTCAAATAAATCATTTAATTTTTCGAGCACGATTCTATTGGCTTTGGACTGACCGTCATAACGCACAGCGTCGCCGAGTAAACATTGGCTGATGCCGACTAACGGCTTATCCTTTTTCATTTGTTGTTTTCATGGCTGGGGGTGGGTGTCAGTATGCTTCAAGTTATCCCTTTTCCCAGCGGGAGAAGGGGCGCATATATTTTTCACTTTTCACTTTTCATTATTCATTGAGAGATGTTATTTATCTCCCCAGCCACTCATGTGTGTGCTGAGAATATTACATAAAGCGTCGATATGATCGTCGTTATTATTTAAACACGGGATGTAGTTAAACGTTTTACCGCCGGCCTCAATAAACAACTCTTTGTTTTCCATCGTCATTTCTTCGAGTGTTTCCAGGCAGTCAGCGGCGAAACCGGGACAGATGACGTCGACACTTTTTACGCCCGCCCTGGGTAATTCTTGCAACGTGACGCTGCAATAAGGTTCTAACCACGGTTCGCGACCAAATCGTGACTGAAAAACCAGTTTCCATTCATCGTCTGCTAGCTCCAGTTCTTCTGCAACTAATTGTGTGGTTTTCTGGCAATGGTCAAAATAAGGGTCGCCATTATTGATGAAACGTTGCGGAATGCCGTGAAATGAAAATAGCAGGAGTTCACCACGTTGGTTGTCGCGCCATTGTTTTTTAATACTGCTTGCCAGCGCGGTAATATAGTCAGGATTATCATGATACTGATTGATCATGCGTAATTCGGGTAACCTACGCCAGCCCTGTAGTACGCGGGTGACCTGATCAAAAACAGCGGCAGTCGTAGTTGCGGAATATTGTGGGTACAACGGTAGAACCAGTAAGCGTTGGACGCCTGCTTCACGCAATGTTTCTAAACCACTTTTAATCGAAGGGTTGCCGTAGGTCATGGCGAGCTGAGTGACAATTTCACCTTGATAGCGCGCGTCTAGCTCTTTTTGTATCGCCAGCGTTTGTAATTTTGAAATATGAACCAATGGTGAGCCGTTTGCCGTCCAGACTTTTTGATACGATTTTGCTGCTTTTGGCGGGCGTATTCGCAAAATAACCCCATGCAGGGCAAACCACCAGATGAAGCGGTTGGCCTCAATGACTCTAGGGTCAGATAAGAATTGGGCTAAATAGCGTCTTATTGCGGAAGGTGTGGGCGCATCAGGTGAGCCTAGGTTGACCAATAAGATGCCAGGCTTTTCCTGTGCGCTGTGATTATTTGAGTGATTTTCTGACACGAATAAATTGTTTATTTGAATAGCGGAGGGGTGAATACTAAAGGAGCGTTGTTAAAGGCGCAACAAGAGTGGGGGTGATAGGTGCGGTTGCGCCATGGTATTAAGGTAAAGATATTAAGGTAAACGCTTCAGCCATATAGCGTCCCATTCTAATTAAGTTTAATGTAATATATCCGCCATTATTTTTTGAACCCTATTTTGTGAATAATTCTTAGGAGTCCCCATGCCAACAAGGCTGGTTGTACCAAATGAAATAGCCCCTGGCGAGCGACGCATTGCG
>CAZCOZ010000039.1:0-4708 GCA_964500555.1 uncultured Thiotrichaceae bacterium
CATTTAGAATATAGCATTATCATGCTGATCCAGAACTCGCAAAGAACGCTCAAACAACTGGACCAGAAAGCCCATGATAATGCTATACCCTAAACGGCTTGCCTAATGTGGATTGAAGGTCAAAAGAAAAAAACAAAACAGTGTTTCTGTTGTAGCCATAATAAAACTCTACCGCTGCCAAAAAATGACGAACATACAAACCAACCAAATACTGCTTATGTCGTACCACAAAGCACATACCAAACTACTGGTTTTGCTTTTGACTTTTTTCCACTTTGAAACGAGCCATTGAGGCAGGACAACTATCATGGGTTTTCTGTGAAAACTGCCTGAGCGTTCTTTGCGAGTTTTTTCACAGCATGATAGTTGTCCTGCCTCAATGGGAACCCCTGTTTTTTAGGGGCGACGTTGTAGTGGCGGCTTTTTCTGGATACTCTTTTGAGCTGTTGCAAAAGAGTATCTCGCCCGCGGTGCGAATACCGCAATGCCTAACTAAAAGAACCCAGTAAATATTAAAAAAACAAAACCAAAATTTAATATAAAATACCCCGCACAATCCCAAACACCAATTTCCACAAATAAACCCCAATGAACAAAATGAAAAACATCCTAATTTTTATCGTCGCCATGACCATCGCCGGTGGAAGCGGTTTTGCATTACACAAATATACAAATCAAAAACAAATACAAATACAAACCAACCCAATGATCGGACAACAACGTGTTGAATTTGCCGCCGCCGATTTAACGGGTAAATTTCGTAATATAAAGGAATGGGACGGTAAAATAATTTTCCTCAATTTTTGGGCGACCTGGTGCCCACCATGCAAGAAAGAAATCCCCATTTTTATCGAATTACAAAATGCCTATGGTGAACAGGGCTTTCAAATTATTGGCGCCGCTATCGACGATGATGAAGCCGTCATTGAGTACGCAAAACAAATGGAAATTAATTACCCTCTGCTAATGACACAAGCCGAGGGCGTCGGCTTAGGCAAACGCTACGGCAACGGTATTGGCGCCCTTCCCTACACGGTTGTCATCAATCGCGATGGCGACGTTACCCACACGATCATGGGAGAACTCAGCAAGAAGCGAGCAAAAGAAATTCTGAATGAACTAGGCATAAAGCTCTAATATTGCTTATTTCTCGAAAATCACCACAAATTCGCAGCAAATTCGCCGAAATAGTAGACATTTAACTATTTTTTATGCACACTCGTCTTTACACAAGATGGCGAATAATAAATTCGGCTGAAAATTGGTTTTAAACACAGCTTTAAACGACGTTCCAAGCCCCTGATAAAGTACCTGAAATGCCAG
The DNA here is from genome assembly GCA_964500555.1 of uncultured Thiotrichaceae bacterium. Lineage (GTDB taxonomy): Bacteria > Pseudomonadota > Gammaproteobacteria > SZUA-229 > SZUA-229. The sequence goes on from CAZCOZ010000039.1 coordinate 1,324, forward strand.
ATCTGCTCGTAATTAACGGCCCTAATTTGAACCTGCTCGGTACGCGCGAGCCTGAGCATTATGGCTCTGACACACTCGATAGTATCAACGATAAACTCTCAAACATCGCCGCGTCGAACAATCTCAGTCTCACTAGCGTCCAAAGCAATGCTGAGGTTGAGTTGATTGAGCATATTCACAATGCAGTCGCCGACAAGGTTCGTTTTATTATTATCAATCCTGCCGCTTTCACTCATACAAGCGTAGCGTTACGTGACGCGCTAAGCGGTGTTGATATCCCTTTCATTGAAATTCACTTGTCGAATGTTCATGCGCGTGAAGCGTTTCGTGAACATTCTTATTTTTCAGATATTGCTGTTGGTGTTATTTCTGGCCTTGGCGCACAAGGTTATGAACTGGCCCTGCAGGCGGCTGTCTCTTATTTAAAGAAGAACGAAAAGAAAAATTAAAACATAAAAAAAACAGACTGCAAATAAACGCCGCTGTAAATAAAAACAGCACAGTCCACTAAAAAATCTATTACCCAAATATATTACACAAAGGTTAACCCCTATGGATATTCGCAAAGTAAAAAAATTGATCGAACTGCTAGACGAGTCTGGTATTGCTGAAATTGAAATTAATGAAGGTGAAGAGTCAGTACGTATCTCTCGTTACCCAACGGGCGCAGCTGCAGCCGTACAATATGCACCAGCACCAATGCCAGCTCCTGTCGCGGCACCCGCTGTTGTCGCACCAGACGAGACTGCGGGTGATGACACGCCTCCCGCAATTAGTGGCCATACCGTAAACGCACCAATGGTTGGTACATATTATTCGGCATCGGCTCCAGGTGTAGCAGACTTTGTTAAAGTCGGCGACAAGATCAACAAGGGCGAAACGGTTTGTATTATTGAAGCGATGAAAATTTTGAATCAAATCGAGGCCGATAAATCAGGTACTATCACTTCGATTCTTGCTGAAAACGGCCAACCTGTTGAGTTTGGCCAACCACTTGTTGTTATCGAATAAGGGTACTTCACATGTTATCCAAAGTTGTTATTGCCAATCGAGGCGAAATCGCATTACGTATCTTACGCGCCTGTCGTGAACTCGGCGTTAAAACCGTTGCAGTTCATTCCACCGCAGATCGTGACTTAAAACATGTGCGACTCGCGGATGAATCTGTCTGTATCGGACCACCACCTTCCGACCAAAGTTATCTTAATGTCCCCGCTATTATTAGTGCCGCTGAAGTAACGGATGCCGTTGGTATTCATCCCGGTTATGGCTTCCTGTCAGAAAATGCAGATTTTGCCGAACGCGTTGAAGACAGTGGTTTTGTTTTTATCGGCCCGTCACCTGCATCCATTCGTACCATGGGAGACAAAGTTGAAGCCATTAAAGCCATGCAGGCAACGGGCGTACCCTGTGTACCCGGCTCAGATGGGCCACTTGGTGAGGACCATGAAGAAAATCAAAAACTCGCCAATAAAATCGGTTATCCGATTATTATTAAAGCCGCTGGCGGTGGCGGTGGCCGCGGTATGCGCGTGGTGCATTCAGACGCAACACTGCAAAACTCAGTAACACTGACCAAACAGGAAGCTGGAACATTTTTTGGTAATAGTATGGTGTACATGGAGAAATATCTGGAAACACCTCGCCATGTTGAAATACAGATATTATCCGATGGTCAGGGCAATGCTGTGCATTTAGGTGAACGTGATTGTTCGATGCAACGCCGTAACCAAAAAGTAGTTGAAGAAGCACCTGCGCCCGGCATTACCGAAGAACAACGTGAAAAAATTGGCCAACGTTGCGTTGATGCCTGCGTCAAAATAAAATACCGCGGCGTCGGTACTTTTGAATTTTTATATCAGGACGGTGAATTTTATTTCATTGAAATGAATACGCGTGTACAGGTAGAGCACCCTGTCACCGAAATGATTACTGGCGTAGACATTATCAAAGAGCAACTCTATATTGCATCGGGTGAAAAACTTCGCATGAAACAGGACGACATTAAAATCAACGGTCATGCCATTGAATGTCGATTAAATGCTGAACACGCGAAAACGTTTATTCCTTCACCCGGAAAAATCGAACGCTACCATCCACCGGGCGGCCCAGGTATTCGTGTCGATACCCATATCTATGGCGGCTATACCGTGCCGCCCCACTACGATTCAATGATCGGGAAATTAATTGCTTACGGCTGCACCCGAGAGGTTGCACTGGCGCGTATGCAGGGCGCGCTAGATGAAATTAGTATTACTGGCATTAATACCAATATTGAATTACACAAAGAGATTCTTAGTGACGCAAACTTTCAGGCCGGTGGCACCAACATTCATTATCTTGAGAAAAAGCTGGGTCTATAACTTGTGTTATAAACAATGAAAAATGCATAATGAAAAATAGAAAATAGAAAATAGAAAATAGAAAATATTTTTTCGTGGGTCGAGTTAGCATAGCGTAACCCGACAACTAACCAGCAACCGAACCTATTGTTTTAATTCCAACGCACGTTTATAGAGATCGTTTTTATTTTCACCTGTCATTTTAACGATCAGCGCTACCGCCTGCTTCACGGGTAATTCTGCTAATAAAATCGACAGGTATTTATCAGACAGCTGCGTATCCACTACCTCCTCCTTATTACCTTCAACCACCAGCACTATCTCACCTTTACGCTGATTAGCATCAATTTCAACCCATTCAATTAATGTGGCGAGATTCATTCGTTTTATAGTTTCAAATGTTTTAGTCATTTCTCTAGCAAAACTAACTCGCCTTTCAGCACCGAATATTGTTTGCATATCCTGCAATGTCTCCAAAATACGATGACAGGAAACATAAAAAATCAGGGTTTGCTTTGACCTGGAAAATTGTTCAAAAAACTGCAGTCGCGCACCTTGCTTAGCCGGTGGGAAACCTTCAAATAAAAATGAATCAGTGGCTAACCCTGCGGCACTCAAAGCTGCAATTGCTGCACACACGCCGGGAATAGGAATCACACGTAAATTTCTATCATGCGCCTGCGATACCAGACGATAACCGGGATCACTAATCAGGGGCGTACCTGCATCCGAGATTACCGCTATCGACTTACCCGCTTCTAATTCATCTAAAAATTTAGAGGTAATGTAATCTTCATTATGTTCATGATAGGCCAACAATTTTGTTTTTATACCCAGATGACTTAATAAACGCTGACTATGGCGCGTATCTTCAGCCGCGATAAAATCGACTTGCTCAAGTACATTTATTGCACGTTGGGTAATATCGTCTAAATTTCCTATTGGCGTAGCAACAAGATACAATGTGCCCGCAGATACTGAGGAGTTTTGAGCGACGAAATTGTCATTCTGCTTATGATTTAAAATATTATCTATCATTTTTT
>CAZCOZ010000039.1:4808-7963 GCA_964500555.1 uncultured Thiotrichaceae bacterium
TATCTTGAACTTTACTACAATAAAACATTTTTTATTTGTTGCACTTATCACTTCAACACTATTAATACTCTCCGCCTGTGATACCAGCCCTTTCAAACCCTATACTCAAGCAGAAGGCGGTACCACTGCCGTTGACCTTTATGACGATCCGTACTTAGAGGCAGAACGCCTAATTCAGCTTGCTAAAAAAAGCAATTCACTTACACAGCAACTAAACTATCGTGCTCGTGCGGCGCGCAAATATATTCAGGCGAATGAAATAGCAACCGCGCAAAAACAACTAAATTTATTACGCGCTAATGATACCCGGCCCTCTTCCCAGGCCCAACCCCAGACTAATGAGCAAAAAACAGATATTTTTCTACTATCTGCGGATATCGCTTTACACGAAAAAAACACCTCTCTTGCCGGACAAATACTGCAAAAAATTCGCGCTACTACCCCTGAGCAAAAATATTATTTGTTATCGTTAAAAGCCGACTTTAATTATTTATCGAATCGATACATGGATGTAGTTGAACAACGCACACAATTACATACTTTGCTCACCAGCGAAAACGACAGAAATATCAATAATAAAAAAATCTGGGCTGCTTTATCTAACTTAAACGATACACAGCTAAACAGGTCACAATTAAGACAGAAAAAAACAAAAAACCAAATGGTTAAAGGCTGGTTAGAACTAGCCAGTATTATGCGTGCTGGCCAACAAAATAGCAGCTTACTTGAAAATGATTTACTTGACTGGGGTACTAAATATCCCACACACCCTGCCAACAATTCATTATTGCGTGAACTTACCTCTACTTACCAAAATGACTTCACAGGTCAAAGACATATTGCCGTGTTTTTACCGATGCAGGGAAAATTTTCGCGAGTAAGCGCAACAATCAAAAACGGCATACTCAGTGCTTATTATGAAGATAAAAGTTCTTCACCAAAGTCCACTGTACGTTTTTATGACACCAGCGGCCACAGTAACAACAGCGACGACGACAATAAAGCAGCGAGCTTTCAACAACTGTACCGACAAGCCATCAATAACGGGGCAACTAACATTATTGGCCCACTCAATAAAAATGTAATTAATAAACTAGCACAACAAAACAGTTTTAGCACACCTATCCTTACACTTAATTATTCTGAAAACACACATGACCGTGCTGATAATCTTTTTCAATTTGGCCTATCGCCCGAAGATGAAGCTCGACAGGCGGCAGAGTTAGCCGTCAAACAAAACAAAATGCATGCCGCTGTTTTTTTTCCAGAAAGTAATTGGGGCAATCGTTTACGCAATGCTTTTTCGGAACATTACAGTCAGTTAGGCGGCCGCGTTCTGAGTAGCCAAAGTTATCAAACCAGCACGAATGACTATCGCGCACCTATAAGACAATTACTCAATCTGGATCAAAGCGTTATCCGTCGCAAAAAAGTAGAAAATACTATTAGTAAAAAAGTGAATGGTGATCCCTACCGCCGTCATGATATTGATATGATTTTTCTTGCCGCAACACATCGCTCTGCCAGAGGAATCATGCCAGCATTTAAATTTCATCATGCTGGCGATTTACCTGTTTATTCAACGTCTGCTGTCTATACAGGAAAAGAAAATATCGAAAGTGATCGCGACTTAAACGGTTTAATCTTCTGCGACCTCCCCTGGATTTTGCAAAACACATCGCCATTAGAAAGTGTTTTCAAAGAAAACTGGCCTAAGCAAATAAACTATACAAGATTATTTGCTCTGGGCGTTGACGCCTATCACCTGGTACACAATCTTAATTATTTGGAGAACAAAGATTACGGTTTTTACGCAGGCCAAACGGGGAGAATTCAGCTAGATGATTCTAATCGAATCACACGTCAGTTACTGTGGGCAAAATTTAAAAAAGGCAAACCCGTTTATTTTGAGCCCGCATTTGATGCTATAAACAATTCACCCACTCAATACCAACCATAAGTTTTAGCAACTCAGTTGGTTTATTTAAATTGAAAGCCAAACATCTACAACAGGGAGAAGATGCTGAACTGGCTAGTTGCCATTACCTGAAAACGCAAGGGCTAAAGTTGATAGAGACTAACTTCCAATGTCGTCATGGTGAAATTGATATCATCATGCTAGATAAAAAAACACTGGTTTTTGTTGAAGTACGCTTTCGAAAAAATGATCACTTTGGCGGCGGACTGGAAAGCATTACCACAAGCAAGCAAAATAAGTTACGCAGAACAGCTGAGTTATATTTACAAAAACACAGTCAATATGAAAATGCTCGATTTGATGTTGTCTCTATGTCAAAAACCAATCAAAATAACAGCCAATCACAGCCTTACTCTTTCGACTGGATAATAAATGCATTTTGAATTCCTTCTACTGAAACCCCGATCAAGAATATTTCGAACGAGTTTAAGCAGACACCTTATGTTATGGATTTAATTTCACGAATAAATAAAAATTTTCACGATAGCATTAACACGAAAAAACTCGCCGCGGAAGTTCTCGCCGAACCGATTAGTCGAAGCGCGAAGGTTATTACCCAATGCTTCATGAATGGTGGGAAAATACTCTCCTGCGGCAATGGTACTTCTGCTGGCAGTGCGCAAATATTTTCTTCAAAAATGCTGAATCGTTTTGAAATGGAACGCCCAGGTTTACCTGCGATAACCCTTACTACTGATAGCTCGACCATTACCTCAATCGCAAATGATGACGATTATAAGCAAGTTTTTTCCAAACAAATCACTGCGCTTGGACAACCCTGCGATGTACTGCTCTCGATTAGTACGAGCGGTAATGCAGAGAACGTAATAACAGCGATTAGCGCAGCACATAATAAAGATATGACGGTTATTGCTTTAAGTGGAAAATCGGGTGGTGAGATTGCTACTCTGCTGTCATCAAACGATATTGAAATACGCGTACCATCAGAATCAACTGCACGCATTCAGGAAGTGCATTTACTGGTGATTCACTGTATTTGTGATTTAGTCGATCATCAGTTACTTGGTGGTTAATTAAAAAAGCTGCATCCAGATTCACGACTAATCAAAAGCTTAACAACATGCTGCCGCGAAAGACGCAAAGAACACAAATAAAAACTCACAATATGTAATAGCCCAGATTCACCCTGACTCCATGTTTTTGTGCAGCAACGAAA
>CAZCOZ010000039.1:8063-12061 GCA_964500555.1 uncultured Thiotrichaceae bacterium
TTCTTTGCGTCTTTCGCGGCAAAAAAAATTATCTATCAAGCAACAGTTACTTCACAACACGCAAGTTAGGTCTTTTTGTTTTAATTGCTTTCGAACCAGAGCCCGGATCAGGATCCTTATCATCATCAGACGAAATAGCGCCATCATCTTCTGAAAACATCATGCCCTGGCCATTTTCTTTTGCGTAAACCGCAAGCACGGCATCAATAGGAATATACAAATCCTGGGGCTTTCCTGAAAAACGCGCGCCAAAGGTAATATCGTCATCACCCAAAACCAACGAACTAATCGCCATGGGTGCTACATTAAGAATTATTTTTCCATTCTGGATATGTTCAACAGGAACCTGAACACCATCAACTGAAACATCAACGAGTAAATGTGGCGTCATACCGTTATCAACAATCCATTGATACATAGCACGAACAAGGTAAGGACGACTTGAAGTCATTTTCATAACGCTATATTACAACACTTAGGCATACCGAGAACAAGGCTGAGAACAGGGCTCAGCACCAGACCTCTAACTGAACGAACAAAAAAGTCAGTTTTTATAAGCGTAATTCGCGCTCAGATTCGGTAAGACTTAGCACAAAACCTTCACGTTCAAATAAACGATCAGCATAAGTGTTAATTGATTTCGCTTCTTTAGGCATCTCGATGCCATAGTGACGTAAACGCCACAAAATAGGTGCGATACTTGCGTCTACCAGAGTAAAGTCTTCACTAAGGAAATATGGCATCGCATTCAGTATTTCTGCAACTGAAGCAATACTATCGGTTAAATCTTTTTTAGCTTTCGTGACCGCTTTTTCACCTTTGGTTTCGATAATGTCAACCAGCGGATACCAGTCCTGTTCAACCTGAAATAATGCCAGACGCGTTTGTGCACGTTGCACTGGCCCCACTGGCATTAATGGCGGATGTGGAAAACGTTCTTCCAGGTACTCCATAATCACGCGAGAATTGTATAACACCAAATCACGATCAACCAGCGTTGGCAAACTACCATAAGGATTCAAATCAATTAAATCTTCTGGCATTTTCTTAGGGTCGACCAACGTAACCTCATGGACAATATCTTTTTCGTTTAATACGATGCGGGTGCGATGACATTCAATTGATAATGCCGAGGTATATAAATTCATAGATTTTCCAGTAAGGATAAAGCGATTAACATCCGTTATTTAATAAAAAATATCAACGGGTGATTGAAATTATTTTTTGATTCGTGGCCTGCTGTAATGACAGACCACGAATCAGGAAAATATTTTAGTGAACGTCTTTCCAGTATTCTTTCTTCAGAGCGTAAGCGAAGCCAAAAAGTACAACTAAGAACAATAATACTTTCCAGCCAAGACTACGACGTTCAATTTGAACAGGCTCAGCCATATAGACCATAAAGTTTGTTAAGTCACCAAGAAACATATCGTATTCTACTCGGCTTAACTTACCTGACTGAATTGACTTCAAACCAACCAGCTCTTCAACTTCAACATCATACTGTGTCACTGTTTTGTATTCCGCCACCTGAAGTCCTTGCAAATCCCATAAAACGTGAGGCATACCTACATCCGGGAACACGGTATTATTGAAACCCGTTGGACGATGCTCGTCTACATAGAAACCACGTAGATAAGTATAAATCCAGTCTGCGCCACGTGCACGTGCTGCTAATGACAAGTCGGGAACTGCGGTACCAAATGCCTTTTCAGCATAATCGTCTGTCATTGATACTTTCATCAAATCACCAATTTTAGCTGGCGCACCTTTTTTGCCACGGGTATGAATCAGCATATCACGCACATCTTGCTCATCCATTTCCAGATCCTTTGCAATACGATTAAAGCGCATGAAAGAAGCCGCGTGACAACTATAACAATAGTCACCAAACGCTTGTGCGCCACGACGAAGTGATTCTTTATCGTAAATGTCAATCGGCGCTTTGTAAAGAGGCACATTACCACCAGCCGCCAGCGCCATCCCCGGCAACATCATGACTGCAATAATAAGTAATGTAATTATATTTTTTGTAGCAGCAGTTTTCATGATGTCACCCTATCCGGAACAGGCTTGGTTTTCTCGTTTTTGGACGTGATAAACAGTATCACAAAAAAAGCAAAATATGAGGCTGAGAACAAACGAGACATAAATGTAATCATTTCAGTCACCGGCTGCATCGCCAACCAACCCAGAACAACAAAACTCACACAGAACATAGTCAGGTTAGCTTTGTAGATACCTGCGCGGTAACGTATCGATTTTACTTTACAACGATCGATCCATGGCAACAGGAATAGCACAGCAATCGCACCAAACATTGCGCCCACCCCCATCAACTTATCAGGTACCGCTCGCAAAATTGCGTAGAACGGAGTGAAGTACCAGACCGGTGCAATATGCTCAGGCGTCTTCAACGGATCAGAAGCAATAAAGTTTGCGTGCTCCAACATGTAACCACCGCCATCAGGGAAGTAGAACAATACAACGCTGAAGAAGAAGAAGAACACCACCACACCGACGATATCTTTTACAGAGTAGTAAGGGTGGAAAGGAATACCGTCTAATGGAACACCATCAGCATCTTTAAGTTTTTTGATCTCGACACCATCTGGATTATTAGAACCCACTTCATGCAGTGCAAGAATATGCGCGATAACAAGGAACACAAGTACGAGTGGTAATGCGATCACGTGAAGCGCGAAGAAGCGGTTAAGCGTTGCATCACCAATGACGAAATCACCACGTATCCATAAAGTCAGGTCATCACCAATAACAGGTATCGCGCTAAATAGTGAAATAATAACCTGTGCACCCCAGTAAGACATCTGGCCCCATGGTAATAAGTAACCCATGAAAGCTTCAGCCATCAATGCCAGATAGATGAACATACCAAATAGCCATATAAGCTCACGAGGCTTTTTGTATGAGCCGTACAGAAGAGCACGCAACATATGCAGGTAAACAACAACAAAGAACGCCGTCGCACCAGTTGAGTGGATATATCGAATTAACCAGCCGTATGGCACGTCACGCATAATGTGCTCAACCGACGCAAACGCCATTGCAGCATCTGGTTTGTAATGCATGGTAAGGAAAATACCTGAAATAATTTGAATCACTAACACCACTAGCGCCAATGAACCAAAGAAATACCAGAAGTTGAAATTTTTCGGCGTGTAATATTTAGCTAGATGATCATTCCACATTTTCGTTGCAGGGAAACGTTCATCAATCCAGTTCATTAAACTCATTATGCAGTCCCCTCATCTTCACCAATAACAATAATGTTATCACTTAAATATTTATGCGGCGGTACGACCAGGTTCGTTGGTGCAGGTACGCCCTGGTATACACGGCCAGCAAGATCAAACGTTGAGCTGTGACAGGGACAGAAAAATCCGCCTAACCAGTCCGCGCCCAGATCGGCCCCGGCAATTTCAGGTTTGTACGTTGGCGAACAACCCAGATGCGTACAAATACCAACAAGAACCGAAATTTCAGGTTTAATAGAACGGTATGCATTCTGAGCATAAGCAGGCTGCTGTTCTTCTACAGAATCAGGATCACGAAGATTGCCATCAAGTGTAACCAGATCAGAAAGTGTTTTAGCAGAGCGCTTAACAATCCATACTGGCTTGCTTTGCCACTCAACGATTAACAACTGCCCTTCCTGCATCTTGCTGATGTTAACCTCTACAGGCGCACCCGCATTTTTAGCTCTTTCACTAGGCATCCATGAGGACAAAAATGGAACCGCTACAAAACCGGCACCGACTGCTGCAACCACGGAGGTGGAAGCAACAAGAAAACGGCGTCGTTTTGTATCTACTACATTATCAGTAGACATATTGGATATCTCCAAAATTTAAATAAAAATTCATTGTTGATCTCGCTCAAAGTAAAGCCGGTGTGAACGTACGTTCAATCTTTTATGTTCAACCATTAACCCGCTTGTCTTCAATCTCATTATTCTGTTTATCTAATCTGTTTCTCTG
>CAZCOZ010000039.1:12161-17433 GCA_964500555.1 uncultured Thiotrichaceae bacterium
CTCTGTAACCATGTACTCTAGTAACCATGAAATAAGTGGTCATTAATAGCGACATCATTTAAAGTCAAAATCCCTGTATGGCATTAAAAATTAAAGATGCGCTAGTTGCAAAGCGCGCATAGAATAGCGTAAGTTGGCATTTTAGCCAAGTTTTATATAACTAACCAAGTAAAAACAAAAGGTTACAAACCACTCATGCCCAATCAAAAACTCTCTTTTGTGTATTTTCTCGCCTGGCTGGTGCTTGGCGCATTTTTAGGGGTAATGGTTTTACTTTATCGTGGCGATGTTAGTCTGCTGCTTAACCCTTCAAATTCTCAGCAAAATTCACAAAGTCAGCAGACAGCAGAAAATCAGGTAGCCAGTTACGCTGAAGCCGTAATGAAAGCCGCACCGGCTGTAGTTAGCATTCAGACTATCGTCTGGTCGAAAGCTGTCGGCACAAATAATACGAGCACAACCAAACAAAATTTTTTAGGACAGAACTCCCCTCACCTTGCCAAAAAACAAGCAGAGACCGCATCGGGCTCTGGCGTGATTATCAGAGACAGTGGCTATATTCTGACGAATTATCATGTGATATCTGAACGTGATGAAGTTCGAGTGCGATTACGCGACGGTCGTGTTGCGGCCGCTAAACTCATCGGTTCCGACCCAGACACCGATCTTGCTGTATTAAAAATTGATCTGGAAAATTTGCCCTCACTACCCATTGCCGATCTCAACAAATACCGTGTTGGTGATATCGTGCTTGCTATTGGCGATCCCTTTTCAATTGGTCAAACTGTCACACAAGGCATTATTAGCGCCACAGGACGAACCCGCGTATCGCAGAATACTTATGAAAATTTTATACAAACCGATGCTGCAATCAATCCTGGAAACTCTGGTGGTGCATTGATTAATACTCAGGGTGAAATCGTTGGCATCAACTCAAATATTTTTTCCAGCACAGGAAATTATCAGGGCATCAGTTTTGCTATACCAATTGATCTTGCACAAAAAGTTGCTGAACAAATTATCAAAAATGGTTTTGTTGTCCGCGGCTGGCTTGGTGTCGAAGGTCAGGAACTCACTTCACAGGTATTACAATCTGTGGAGCTGGAATCCTTGCATGGCATCTTAATCACAGACGTTGACCAGGCTGGCCCTGGTGATATTGCCGGACTGAAACGCGGTGATATCATCACTAAAATAAATGAAAAAGAAATCTTAAGCACTGTGGATATTTTAAATTTAGTCGCTGCTGGCAGACCGGGCGATGAATTCATTATTGAAGGCATTCGGCAACGACAGAGTTTTGCTACTACGGCTGTGCTTGGACAGAGACCGATTATGAGCAGATAGCAGCTCCTTTGTCGCAATGAAAAGTGAAAAATTAAAAATGAAAAGTGCACTGCAATCGTTCCCGACGATTCCGTCATTGCGAGGTACGAAGCAACCTCATTAAGCGACTGAGTTTCCAATATGAGATTGCTTCGTACCTCGCAATGACGAATTATATTTTTCAACTATTTACTATTAGTTTTTCATGGCTAACAAGAGCGCACTCACAAAAGCTTTATTTTCATCCGGCGTTCCAACAGTCACTCGCAAGCAATGCCTAAGCAGTCCCTGATTCGCCTTCATGTTTTTTATCAACACGCCTGACAACTTTATACTCTCAAATATTTCATTCGCACTTCTATTCAACACACGAAATAAAATAAAATTTGCCTGGCTTGGAAAAACTTCTATTTCAGAAATAGCGTTCATTATTTCCAATAAAGCTTCACGTTCGTCTCGGATTATTTTTGCTTGCTCGTCCAGAACCGAAATATTATCTAACACAAATTCTGCTGCTACTTGCGTTAATACATTTATATTATAGGGCAAACGAATTTTATCAATCTCAGAAATAATTGCTTTATGCCCGCACAATAAACCCAAACGCAACCCAGCTAAACCCATTTTTGAAACCGTTCGCATAACAAGCAAATGATCGAACTCAGACAAACGCTGCATAAAACTTTTTTGCGCGAATGGGTGATACGCTTCATCTAACACCACCATACCCGGCGCAAGTGAAATAATTTCTTCAATATCTTTTTCTCTATAACAATTCGCTGAAGGATTGTTTGGATAAGCAATAAAAATTATTTCAGGGTTATGTTCTTTAATCGCCTGACGTGTTGCATCCATATCAAGTGAGAAATCATTTTGCAATGGCACACCTATATATTCAATACCAACAAAATCAGAAATCATTTTGTACATTACAAAACCGGGTTCAAATGACATTAAACAAACATTACTTTTATTTTTGTCATTACAGGCAGCACCGTGATCAGCCACGGCCATCGCCAACATTTGTATTAATTCATCAGAACCATTCCCTAAAACGATAGCTTTATCGTTAGGCACTTGCATTACATCCTGTAATTTATTGCGTAGTTTTTTTGCTGAGGGGTCGGGGTAACGATTAAGTGCAGCATTCGCCAAACTAACCTGCAACTTAACTGTTAACTCATCCGGTAACGAATAAGGATTTTCCATTGCATCTAACTTAATCAAACCTTCCGCATCAGGGACGTGGTATGCATTAATTTTTTTAATGACTGGGCGGATTTTTCCCAAACTATTTTTTAGTGATGAGTTCATGAGGTGAATATTATCTATTAAACTTATTGATTAACTTATTTGTGAAAATTTGATTAAGTCGTTAAGTATATCCAATAAAAAAGCGTAGAGAAAATTCTCTACGCTTTTTTATTGGGCAGACATAAAATTATTTTTTAAATCAAATATTTATTAAATCTACTCATTCCCTTTGAAAGCGATCAATCTATGATGAGCAACTCAACACGACGATTTTGCCAACGACCCATTCTGGTGCTATTAGTAAAAGCCGGTTGCCTTTCGCCATAGCCCTGCACTTCCATTCGCTCTTTACTCACTCCTTTTCTCTCAAGGTAATGCCTTACCGCCAGCGCCCGTCGATAGGATAGATCATCGTTATAATCGGCATCACCAAGATTATCAGTATGCGCCTGCACTTCAACATTAACATGCGGAACACTAATAAGCGCAGCTGCTGCATTATCTAAAATAGCTTTTGATTGCCCCGTTATGATCGCAGAGTTTGTTCTAAAATTTACGCCACGCAATGAAAGATCGGGAATCACAGAAAGAGCAGGAATCGCACAACCACTACCATCCACTATCGCCCCTATTGCAGAATTAGGACAAAGATCTCTCTCATTAATCACCCCATCGCCGTCGGTATCAACATTATCCGCTTGATCAATCATTAATGGGGCAACCGGAGTATGCACATTTTTGATTTTGTGTTTATGCGAACCACCAAAATAGTAACCCACATTGATACCGACTGAAGCTGCATCTCTATCATAAAAATCAGCAGCTAAACGTGCAAACAAACCCGATGTTTGCGAACGCCATTGCACACCAATACCGCCCGTTAAATTAACATTGTTTTGTTTTTCGAATGGTATTTCAGAGGGTGTTTCTTTATTTTGGATAAATGAGAGCCCTGCTTTAGCATAAATATTAAACCGTCTTTCTGGTTTAAAAAACCAGTAACCGATATGAACCGATGGAATTTTGTAACTAATTTCACCGTCGGCTGAGGATGGAGCTGTTCTACTCAAACCTGCATCACCTAAATCAGCGTAACTTAACTCACCAAACCAGCGCGGTTTAAAATGCCAGCCAAGATATATATTGTAACCAGCGTCACTGTCATCCGACGTTTTCCAGGTTTTTGCTTCACCTCTGGGATGAACATGCGTTGCAAATAAATAACCCGCTCCTATATAAAAGCACTTTTTAAAGTCTTCACCTGCATCTGAATTTAGAGGATTGTGGCGACCACAATAGTTCGTCCCTGTATTCTTAGAAAAAACTGACTGGCTCCAATAATTCGTTTCTGCCATCACAGAAAAGGTTGGCAACATCAATGCAAACAGCAACGTCACACGCAAACCAGAAAATAATTTTCTTGAGCGTAACAAAACAGGTACAAACAAAAGTAAAATATTCAAAAGTCCAAAACTACCAATACCGTTTACTGCCGTTTCAAGACGTTCGTCGTCATTTTGCAGGTTGGCATTTTGTAAATTATCGAGAATACCATCTCCATCTGCATCAACATTTTCATCGCCATCTGAAATACCATCATTATCACTGTCTACGTCACGGTAATTTGATATACCGTCACCATCGGTATCAGGATTCGGTAATCTCGTTCCCGCAGTTCCGCCTGTAACATCAGGATCAACCACATCAGCAAGACCATCCTTATCAAGGTCAGTCAAATCATCAAGCATGCCATCGCCATCACTATCCCCTGCGTTGGTGAAACCATTGGCCTCATATAGATCCGTCAAACCGTCATTATCACTATCAAGATCTCTGAAGTCAGGCGTTCCATCGCCATCGGTATCAACAGGTATTAATGTTGGTGAAACACGATCATCCAGACCATCATTATTCGCGTCAATGAAGTTATCAATAACACCATCCGCATCTGCATCTAAAACAGACGTCGTGGCTTCCACGCTATCTGGAATACCGTCATTGTCACTGTCAAGGTCTAGACGATCAACAATACCATCACCGTCAGTATCAACATCATTACCATTGGCATCTTTTTCGGCTATATCTGGAATACCGTCATTGTCGTCATCCAGATCGACTGAATTAGGTATGCCGTCACCATCATTATCGCCATCGAAACCAAAGCCATTGGGCTCGCCATCAACAGGATCTAACACACCGTCTTCATCAGCATCATCACTGCCATCTACCCTACCGTCACCATCTGTATCAAAACCGTCATTGCCCGCATCTTCAATGTCATTCGTGCCGTCATTGTTACTGTCCGGATTACGAAAATCAGGGGTATCCGTAGGTGCTGTATCTATAGGTGGGAAAGTCACTGTGCCACCTGGATCAAGTAAACCGTCACCATTATCATCCTGGTTACCTGCCTCGATAACGTCAGGAATACTGTCGTTATCACTGTCGAGATCAAGATAATCTGGGACGTTATCGTTATCCGTATCAACAACAGACGTGCCCTGTGGATCGCCATAAGTACCATCGTTACTATCGCCACTATCGGGAATACCATCGCCATCCGCATCGGTGGTCGGGTTATCAAGCACGCCATTATTGTCCGCATCAACCACTGTTGTATCCGGGAAAATTCCAGACTCATACAGATCGGTAATACCGTCGCTATCCGAATCAATATCACGGAAGTTTGCAA
>CAZCOZ010000040.1:0-3835 GCA_964500555.1 uncultured Thiotrichaceae bacterium
CAAACAACTACTTCATCGCTAAAAACTTACTGGGGTTGATCTGATTACCATTTTTAAGCACTTCAAAATGAACATGGGGACCCGTTGATCGTCCGGTTGATCCCATTAATGAGATGGCCTGCCCTTTCTCAACGCTATCACCCATTTCAACCAGCAAAGCATTGTTATGACCATAACGCGTGGTGTAACCATTACCATGGTTTATTTCGACCAGGTAACCATAACCATAACGCTTATCTGCCCATGTCACCACACCACTAGCGACACTAATTACTTCGCTGTTCTCTTTACCTGCAAAATCCACCCCTTTATGCATTGCCATTTTGCCGCTAAAAGGATCCGTTCGTTTACCGTAATGCGATGACAGCCAGCCTTTATTAATTGGACGGCCACGAGGAATAGACTCTTTTCGCAACTGACGATGCATAATCACTTCTTCGAGAACATCCAGTTGTTGCTCACGACTAGCCAGTTGTTCATCCAGTTTTGCAATAACACTATCTAAATTTATGCTGCTCCTTTCGTTTGAGGCAACTTCATGTGGCCCTCCGTATGAAGGAGAGTTATCAAAATCAAATTCTTTTGCATCAAGCCTGGCAACATCAACTAACCGTTGACCTAATGCGTTTAAGCGAATCACATTCGCCTGCATTTTTCCTAAACGACCCGCCAATGCGTCAAGCTCAGACTCCGCATTAAAACGTGCTTCTTCAATCAGGCTCTTTTGTTGAGAAATATCGCTCTCAAGAACGGCTAATTCACTGACAGTTGCATGTGTATTGCCATACCAATACGCGGAACTCACCAACAAGCAGGTAAAAAGACTTATAATGGTAAAACCGGCCAGTATCTGTTTGCCTTCAAACTGAAAACGAAGGACTCTACCTCTTAACTTCCCGACAAAAATAATATTCATAAAAGCACACAATCTAAACGATATCTAAATTATTAAGTTGAACAACATACTCAGTATAGACAATTTGTCGGTTTTTTTAGCATATGAAACGAATAAACGAACAAATTAACCCCGTTTTTCTACAGCAAACTCAGAAACTTGCGCAGTTTACCAAAATAATACGTGCTGTGCTGCCTGCGGAATGCCTAAATCATGTAAAAGTAGCCAATATCCGTAATCAAACACTTATGCTGGTTACTGATTCACCGGTATGGACAACCCGTTTGCGTCAACTTAGTCCTCAGATACTGCAATTTGTTCAAAAAAATATGCCCGTATCCGTTCCTAAGAATATGGCTAAAAATATGGCTAAGAATACGTCTGAGAATACACTTAAAAACGACCTTGAAAACCAGAACACAGATATTATCCACCACCTGCGAATAAGTACGCGCTATCAAACAGGAGACGGGGATACTACTTTACGGAAAGTGAAAAGTCGGGGGAAATTACAGATTAGTCAAAAAACAGCAGCGCTTTTATCGCAATCAGCGGATAGTTTCGATAATGCTCAATTAAAAATGGCACTATCGAAATTGGCTGCTCATGCAGCTAGTCGTACATCTGAAAAGTCAAAAAAATAAGTTGAGATACTTAATGACCCAACTTAATTGAAGCGTTCTATAAACTGAGGTGAAATAACCGTCCGTAGTAACCGTCCGTAATAACCGTTCATAATAACTGCCCGTTAAGCAGTTTGCATCGGCTGTGTATAAGAAATCGGCGAACGCGCCTTTTCACCTTCAAACGTCACTTTTTCCCAGGCAGCTTCATCAGCACACAATGCTTTAAGTAATTTATTGTTAAGTGCGTGACCAGAGCGGTAACCAGAAAAAGCACCGATTGTACTATGTCCTAGCAAATACAAATCCCCAATGGCATCAAGAATTTTATGTTTAACAAATTCATCTTCGTAACGTAAGCCGTCTTCATTTAAAACTCGGTATTCATCTACAACTATTGCGTTATCAATACTTCCGCCTAAGGCTAAATTATTTTTACGCAACGCTTCTATATCACTCATAAAACCAAAGGTGCGAGCACGACTTATTTCTTTTACAAAAGAGGTTGAAGAAAAATCGATCTCAGCAGTACAGGGTGCATCTTTAAATGCAGGATGATCAAAATCGATAGCAAAACTCACTTTAAACCCATCAAATGGATCAAAGCGTGCCCATTTACCTTCTTCTTCAACAATAACGGATTTTTTGATTCGAATAAAACGCTTGGGCGCATCTTGCTCAACAATACCTGCCGATTGAATTAAAAACACGAACGGCCCAGAGCTACCATCCATAATTGGCACTTCCGAAGCACTTACATCAACATAAGCATTATCGATACCGAGACCTGCCATAGCTGAGAGCAAATGTTCAACGGTAGAAACTGAAACACCATCTTGCTCTAAGGTTGTCGACAACATGGTAGCACCAACATTTTGTGCATTGGCTTTAATTTCTACTGGCTCATTCAAATCGACCCGCCGAAAAATAACACCTGTATCAGGCTGAGCAGGACGTAATGTCAGATAAACTTTTTCACCCGAATGTAAGCCAACGCCAGTGGCGCGAATCACATTTTTCAATGTTCTTTGCTTAATCATTATTTTTCCTACGCATAGTTATTATAATTTTTGCTGCGACGTATCAATACTTTAATTCAGGCCTTTAATCTGCCTGTCGACGTAAAAACGCTGGGATATCTAAAACTTCTTCGTTATAGCCACCGTCAGCTGAAACCGTTGGTTCACTTGCTGCATTTCGAATCGCCGCGGGTGTGTCATACTCTTTATATATCGGCGGTTCATCAGATATCGCTGGCTTAGCTATCTTTACCTCTGCAGGTACCGGCGCTTGTGTAGGCGCAGCTACATTACCTAACCCGGTAGCAACAACTGTTACACGAATTTCGCCATCTAACGATTCATCTATTGCCGTACCCATAACGACTGTTGCATCATCTGAAGCAAAACCATTAACCACCGCACCAATATCCTGGAATTCACCTAAGGTCATATTTGCGCCAGTAACGTTCACCAGAATTCCACGCGCGCCTGATAAATTAACATCTTCAAGCAATGGACTGGCGATCGCTGATTCAGCCGCTTCTTTGGCTCTGTCATCACCGCTGGCACGACCCGATCCCATCATACCCATACCCATTTTCGACATCACGGTTCTTACGTCCGCGAAGTCAACATTAATGACGCCTGGATTGGTGATTAGTTCCGTAATACCCTGCACCGCGCCACACAACACATCATTTGCACCATTAAAGGCATTCATCAAATCAAAATCTCGACCGTATACATCAAGTAATTTATCGTTGGGAATAGTGATTAAAGAATCAACATGATTGCTTAGCTCTTTAATACCCTGCATTGCCGTTTTCATTCGTGAGCTACCTTCAAAAGAGAAGGGTTTAGTCACAACGCCAACAACCAGTATGCCCATTTCACGAGCAATCTGCGCAACCACAGGTGCCGCGCCCGTGCCCGTACCACCACCCATACCGGCGGTAATAAATAACATATCGGTGTTAGCAATCGCTTCCTGAATTAATTCACGATCTTCAAGCGCTGCCTGTTGACCAATTTCTGGGGTTGCACCTGCACCCAGGCCTTTTGTTATGCTGCTACCAATCTGTAGTGACTTTGCACCATCGAATCGTCGCAATGCCTGCGCATCAGTATTCGTGCAAATGAAATCGACACCATTGATGCCACTGCCGACCATGTGCTGAACAGCGTTACCGCCACCACCACCGACACCAATAACTTTTATGATTGCGTCTTGCGCACCAGAGTCCATCAATTCAAAAACAGGCATGGCTATTCTCCTCAGAAAATTTATTTTTATTTTTCATTTCAGTTTTAATATT
>CAZCOZ010000040.1:3935-7697 GCA_964500555.1 uncultured Thiotrichaceae bacterium
TTAGTATTTAATATAATTTGTTTCATTAGCGCATTTGATTCAACGCCATCAGTACCGTTATCAACTATTTTTGTTCTTTTTATAATCATAGTTACAACCTCATATTTGAGACATCATGTTACGACATCATGTTACGACATCAGTTAAGACATCACGTTTTAAAGACATCAAGTCAGACACCACTCAAAACATCCAGAGCTAAAAGTTTCCTTAAAAATTTCCTTGAAACCAGTTTTTCATTCGTTCGAAAACACCTTTCACACCGTCTTCCGTCATAATATGACTGGTACCACTATTACGATGTTGATGACCGAATAAAAGCAAACCAACACCCGTTGCATAGATGGGGTTACTAACCACATCAGACAAACCCGAAACATACTGTGGCAGACCTAAACGCACAGGCGCATGGAAAATTTCTTCCGCTAAATCGATAACCCCTTCCATTTTAGAGCTACCACCCGTTAGCACTACGCCCGCTGCTATAATTTCTTCAAAACCACTACGACGTAACTCTGCTTGAACCAGACTCAATAATTCTTCGTAACGTGGCTCAACCACCTCGGCCAAAGTTTGTCGTGACAACTTACGTGGTGGCCGATCGCCAACACTTGGCACTTCGATGGTTTCTTCAGGGTTGGCCAACTGGCGTAATGCACAGGCATATTTAATTTTTATTTCATTGGCATACTGCGTCGGTGTGCGCAATGCAACGGCAATATCATTTGTTACCTGATCACCCGCAATCGGAATAACCGCGGTATGACGAATCGCCCCTTCGGAGAACACAGCGATATCTGTGGTACCACCACCAATATCAACCAGACAAACACCTAACTCTTTTTCATCTTCCGTTAATACGGAATAGCTTGATGCCAGTTGCTCAAGAATAATGTCATCAACGTCTAAACCACAACGACGTATACATTTGATAATATTTTGCGCCGCGCCAACTGCACCTGTTACTAAATGCACTTTTGCTTCAAGCCGTACACCTGACATTCCGATCGGTTCGCGAATACCTTCCTGATCATCAATAATAAATTCCTGCGGCAAAATATGAAGTACACGTTGATCGGCAGGAATTGCAACCGCACGTGCTGCGTCGATTACTCTATCCAAATCACCATTGGTAACTTCTCGTTCGCGAATCGCAACTATGCCGTGCGAATTCAAACTACGGATATGACTTCCAGCTATGCCTGCATAAACAGAATTTATCTCACAGCCCGCCATCAATTCAGCTTCTTCTATCGCATGTTGAATAGACTGCACTGTCGATTCAATATTAACCACCACGCCTTTTTTCAAACCATGCGAAGGATGCGACCCCAGGCCAATAATTTCTATCTCGCCATCAGACGTCACTTCGCCGACAATCGCAACCACTTTCGAGGTACCAATATCGAGGCCAATCAGCATATTTTTATCTGACTTTTTGTTCACGCTTTATGCCCTGCCGCCATGTTGTGTAGCCGCCGATAATAATGTTTCTGATGTTCGCGCTTCTGATGTTCGCTCAACTGAAAAACCATTCGGGTAACGCATATCGATTGTTTTTATTCTTCCTAGCACTGTAATGACTGCCGCTTCACCTAATACCGCACCTGATACCACGCCTGATTCATCATTCTTCACTAAGGCTTCAATAGCGATTTCAGCAGCAGCTTCTCTATTTCGCTGCTCATTAATGAGCGAAGGTAATATGCGCACAAACCGTTGCAAACGTTTTTCTGTATCAAAACGGCCCAATCTGACATTGATGACGTGATTAGATGCAATATTCAGTTCATTGTCAGGTGCAGTGCTTTCAATAACTTGCTTTTCAATAACCAGCTGCCAGGCACGTCGTTGGTCAAGGTCAAGACGTACGACCTGATAATTTAGTCGCGCCATTTCCTGATACAACACATTCATAAACTGCCAAACACTGGTATGTCGACCTTGCGGACCATTAAGAATGGGGAGATTAAGCTCGGGGTCGATACTTGCAGGTGTAAACACTTCACCTGATTCGCTGAGATAAGCATCTGTATTCCAATAAGCGATAGGGGTGCGTTCTTCTACGGAGACATTTAAACTCGCCGGCCATTGGCGTCGAAGTGTGACCGTTTTTATCCAGGGTTCCTGCACTAATACTTCGCGTATCAAATTCATATCAACTGTAAAATAACCACCAACAATATTGGCTTTAACTTTCGCTTTTATCTCATCGGCATTTAAAAATTTAAACTCGCCGAGAACGTGAATTTCTTCCACGGGTAATATTACAGGAATATCGATCCGTTTAATTAATATACTTAAATAAATTAACGAAAAAGTGATAAATAAAATCGAAAAAGTCTTTAATAAACTCTTTTTCGAGATATTTTTCTGTAACGACTTTTTATTTCTTCTGTTCACTTCGTTTTGCTCGCATTATTATTCATCGATAATACTCATCGCTTAATTTAATTTTCACAATTTTCGCATTTCGCCATTGACAAAATACGAATGACTAAATCATTAAACGATAAACCTGCCTGTTTCGCCGACATGGGTACCAATGAATGGCTTGTCATGCCGGGTATCGTGTTTACTTCAATCAACCATGGCTGGTTATTTTTATCTAACATAAAATCAACACGGCCCCAATCCTCTGCGCCTACAGCATCAAACGCCTGTTTCATTAAGTCAGCAAATTCAGCTTCCTGCGATTCAGGAAGCTCACAGGGACAAATATATTGCGTATCATTCGCTGCATACTTAGCGTCGTAATCGTAGAATTGATGTGAGGTTTGCAGCTTAATCATCGGTAAAACCTGATCATCTAAAATTGCCGCGGTATATTCTTCACCCTCGATCCAACGTTCAGCAATAATTGTTCCGCCACATCGTTCTGCCATTTCCCATGCTGGAATTAATTCTTCTGCGCTCTCCACTTTACTCATACCGATACTCGAACCTTCAAGCACAGGTTTAACTATTATCGGTAAGCTCAAGATTTTTAATGCACGCTCACAACTTTGTTCGGAGTCGAGAATACAAAACTCTGGTGTAGGCAAACCCATTGCCATCCAAACTTGTTTGGTTTTTAATTTATCCATTGCCAATGATGACGCTGCAACACCCGAACCGGTATAAGGTAACTGCATTATTTCTAACAAGCCCTGTATTGTGCCGTCTTCACCACCGCGACCATGCAACATGACAAATGCGCGCTGATAATTTCCTGCAGCCAAATCACCAATAACGTTTTCATTAACATCAACACCGTGCGCATCGACACCACTTTCCTGCAAAGCCGATAAAACTGCATTCCCACCTAATAGCGAAATTTCTCGCTCGGCAGATAATCCACCCATCAACACGGCAACTTTCCCCAGCTCGATATTATGTTGCGCTGACATTAATCTTGCTCTCCCGTCAATTTTGATTCAGGCCATTTCCTTCCTGGCAAGCTATCGCCAACAATTTCAGCTTCAGGCTGCAACATCACATTGTGTTCCTGATTGACTTTTTTCTGAATCAATTGAATCAAGGATTCAATATCGGCTGCACTAGCATTGTTATCATTGATGATGAAATTGGCATGTTTTTCTGAAATCACAGCACCACCAATACGCTCACCTTTTAAATGACAAGCCTCAATTAATTCTGCTGCGTAATAACCGTCTGGATTTCTAAATACTGAACCACAACTTGCAACACCTGTTGGTTGCGTAGCAGCGCGTTTAGCTAATAATTTTTTAATATCTATCGTATTATTTTTTTGTTGAGCAT
>CAZCOZ010000040.1:7797-17302 GCA_964500555.1 uncultured Thiotrichaceae bacterium
CATCATGCCCACTCAATTCATGGTCAATCAATTCAAGTTGCGACATCACTCCTTGTGTTGCGATAACCGTGCCATCGAAACCACCATCGCGCACTAAAGTATTACTGCCCAAACCTAACCACAACAAATTTTCATCTTCAGGCAAAGTTGCAATGTACGTTGCAAGTGCAGATAAATTTTCGGCCTGTACATAGCGTTTTGCCACACCGCCAGCACGCCAGCTGGTATGTTTCGACATAGGCTCATTATTTGAGATATTGATACCTTTCATTCTGATGTCTTTCATACTCAAATCATCACTATTAACAATGGCACAGCTCATCATTAAGCTGCACCTTCAAGCGTATTTTTTAATTGCGACGCAATGCGACCAATACTACCGGCACCCATAGTCAACACTAAATCACCGTCCTGTAGAATAGCCTGCAATTCGTTACCTAATTTTTCTACATCCTCAATAAAGACAGGATTCACTTTTCCACGCGCGCGAATAGACGCGCATAGCGCTCGACCATCTGCACCCGCAATGGCTTCTTCACCTGCCGCAAAAATTTCCGTTAGCATTAACACATCAATATCTGACAATACCTGTGAAAAGTCCTCAAACAAATCACGCGTGCGCGTAAACCGATGCGGCTGAAAAACCACGACTAATCTTTTGTCAGGCCATGCATTTCTTGCTGCTGCAATGGATGCCGCGAGTTCTGTCGGGTGATGCGCATAATCATCAACCAAAGTGATTGTTCTCTGCGAAATTTTCACATCACCATACATATGCATACGACGACCGATACCTTCAAACTTAAATAGCGCTGTTTGTATATCCTGCGTCGATACACCTAATTCGTGAGCAATACATATTGCTGCCAGTGCATTTAAAACATTATGTCGACCCGGCATATTAAGCGTTATTTCAACAGGCTCATCCGCTTCAGGTAACATCACATCAAACACGGATTGAATTCCCTGGTAACGAATATTGGATGCACAAACGTCCGCATCAAAATCAATTCCGTATCGAATAACCGGTCGCGTAATTTCAGGTAATAAACTGCGCACTTCTGCATCATCAACGCAAACGACTGCTACACCATAAAAAGGAAGGTGATGTAAAAATTCAATAAAAGCCTGCTTCAAACGAGAAAAGTCACCGCCATACGTTGGCAAATGATCGGCATCGACATTGGTCACGATTGCCATCATGGGTTGTAGATACAAAAACGAAGCATCACTTTCATCGGCTTCTGCCACTAAATATTTACCTTTGCCAAGACTTGCATGCGTTGCGGAACTATTTAACTTGCCGCCAATAACATAAGTTGGATCTAAACCTGCCTCAGCAAGAATGGTCGTGACCAATGAAGTCGTGGTGGTTTTTCCATGTGTACCAGCGACAGCAATGCCGTGACTAAATCGCATTAACTCCGCCAGCATTTCAGCGCGCGGTACAACGGGTATTCGTCTTGCCCGCGCTGCGA
The DNA here is from genome assembly GCA_964500555.1 of uncultured Thiotrichaceae bacterium. GTDB lineage: Bacteria > Pseudomonadota > Gammaproteobacteria > SZUA-229 > SZUA-229. The sequence continues at coordinate 9,276 of CAZCOZ010000040.1, forward strand.
CAACTTCGACATTATCCTGATCGATCGCGGTCGAAGTCACAACCACATCAACCTCGCTGACATTTCCTGCACTATGCTGATGCTGTATAACGACACCTAGATTTTGTAACCGTTGTGTCACTGCATTATCCGCAATGTCCGAACCACTTACCTGATAACCAAGCGTGTTCATCACATCGGCAATGCCACTCATACCCGCACCACCGATACCGATGAAATGCACCTTACGGATACGACGCATAAAGTTGTCATTCGTGCCGCTACCGACCTCATTAGAAATATCTTTCTTCCGGGATTGATTGCTATGTAGTGACATTAAGCAATACCTCCTGCACTCAAACAGGCATCAGCTATTGCTTTTGCGGAATCAGGTATTGCTAATTTTCTGGCGGCAATGGCCATCTCTTTTAACTTTTTTCGATTAGAAGAAAAATCCTCGAACACTTCAACAATCCAGTCAGCGGTTAAAGTATCTTGCTGTTTAATAATTGCTGCGCCAGCATGCTCAAGGTAAAGCGCGTTTTGTGTTTGATGATCATCGACGGCGTGTGGATAAGGAACTAATACCGATGCCACACCTGCCGCTGCTAATTCAAAAACAGTCATCGCACCCGATCGACAGATTACTAAATCAGCCCATTGATAAACAGCGGGCATATCATCAATAAACGCTTCGACTTTTATTTTATTATCGGTTTTATTATCGGTTTTATTATCGTTGGCTTCATTGATGGCAATATTCTCATCATTATAAAAACTTACTGCCGATGCAAAATTCTTTTCGCCTGTTTGATGAATCACTTCAGGTCGGCTTTCTGTATTCATACGGGCCAATGCCTGCGGAATAAGTTGATTTAATTTCACCGCACCTAAACTTCCGCCTATAATCAGCACCCGTAATGGTCGCATTTCATCTGAATAATTTTCTAAACGTACTGATGGTTCATCAATATCACAAATAGATTGCCGAACCGGGTTACCCGTCGTAATTATTTGTTTAACAGCCGTTTTTTCAAATACATCAGGAAAGGCCTGCAGTACGGTTGTTGCAAAACCGGATAAAATTTTATTGGTTAGACCTGCTATTGCATTTTGCTCATGCACTAACAACGGCTTCCTCATCAACCAGGCCATTAATCCACCTGGACCAGAAGCAAACCCACCCATGCCTAAAACTGCACATGGTTTTCTTCTCAATAAAACACGTAATGCCTGCCAGCAAGCCATAACTAATCGAAAAGGTGCAACCAGTAAAGTCAGTATATTTTTGCCACGCAAGCCTGTAATGCTCATCCATTCGATGGGGTAACCCGCCTGTGGCACAAGTCGTGATTCGATACCAGCTTTCGTCCCTAGCCAGACCACAGGCACACCACGTAAACGCAATTCATCAGCAACTGCAAGCGCAGGGAAAACATGACCACCTGTGCCACCTGCCATAATTAATACTGGGCGCACGTCCATCACAGTAACGCTCTCTGTTTCGGTATACGTCTAGCGGCTCGCATTTTTTGCGCACTTACGTTTGCAGCACTCAAGCTCGGTTGTCTGCGTGATTGCTTCCTTCTTGCTACTGCACCACTCGCTTTTTTACTTGTTCGACTCGTTGAATTTCTACTCGCCTGTTTGGTAACTAAACTGGTCTCATAAGAAATACGCATTAACAAACCAATTGCAGCGCAACAAACTATTAAACTACTACCGCCATAACTCATCAGCGGCAAGGTCAGGCCTTTGGTTGGCAACAAACCAACATTAACACCCATATTTATAATCGCCTGTGCAGAAATCCAGATACCTATCCCATAAGCCATGTAAGCCGCAAAATAATTACCCGAAGCTTCGGCTTGAGCCGCAATTTTTACTACTCTATAAAACAGTATTGCGAACAACAGTACAACCACACTCACGCCCACAAAACCCAATTCTTCCGACAGCACGGCAAATAAAAAGTCAGTATGTGCTTCAGGCAAATAGAATAACTTTTGAACACTACCGCCCAAACCAGTTCCAAACCAGCCACCTGTGCCGATTGCTATTAGTGATTGTGTTAACTGAAAACCACTATCGTAAGGATCTGCCCATGGATTTAAAAACGAAATCAGGCGTTGCATCCGATACGGGGAAGTAATGACTAACATTATTGCTGCACAAGCAAATATAAAAACAAAAGAAAAGAATTGCACAAAACGCACACCGGCTAAAAACGTCATACACAATACCGTACCCATAATAACTACGGTCGCACCAAAGTCCGGTTCTAGCAGTAACAATAATCCAGCCACACCCACCATTAACATTGGCTTTAAAAAACCCCAGAGAGATTTTCTGACTGCATCGCCATGTCGTACTAAATATCCGGCGACATAAATAACTATAAATAGTTTTACCAATTCTGAAACCTGCAAATTAAACACGCCCATTGGTAACCAACGCGTACTACCATTAACGGTTTTTCCAACACCAGGAATAAGCACCAACACCAGTAAAAACAATGCGAAAATCAATAACGCTACACCCGATTTTTCCCACTGCACCAGGCGGATCTTAAACAGCATTAAGGCAACAAAAACACCCATCGCTACAAATAATAATTGCCGTTGTAAATAATAAAATGGATTAGAAAAATTCCGTTCAGCTATACTAATAGAGGACGATGCCACCATGATCACACCTATAGTCAACAGTGCAATACTTACTAATAACAAAACGGAGTCAATATCTTCCAGGCTAAACCAGCTGATAGATTGATTCCCTGTTGTTTTAAACGCTGCTTTAAACGGCGTGAGTTTTGAAAACATATCTGCAGTGACACTCATGATTTAAGCGCCTCCACAACAAGTAACTCTACTAATTGAATAAAGGTATCACCACGATGCTCGAAATCATCAAACATATCAAAACTTGCACAGGCAGGTGCCAACAATACATTATCACCTTGCTGCGCCAATGATTGCGCGCTGGCTACTGCCGATTGCAGATCATCTACCGTTTTAACTGTCACACTATCTGATAGCACTGATTTTATTTGAGCGGCATCCTGACCGAATAAAACAACCGCTCGACAATGTTTTTCGATGACGCCTCGAAGCTCAGAAAAATCAGCACCTTTCGCTATTCCACCTGCAATCAAAACGTGTTTCCCAGGTAGCCCTGTTAATGCCGCGACTGTTGCACCCACATTGGTTGCCTTCGAATCATTTATCCAGTTAACACCATTAATTTCAGCTATAAACTGCGTGCGATGTGGCAAGCCTTTAAATTCATGCAGGCTTGTCACCATACTTTCCAGCGTTAAACCAGAAACATAACCAAGCGCAAGTGCTGCAAGTGCATTTTGCATATTGTGCTGACCTTTTATCTTTAACTCATCAACGGCAATTAAACGTTGATTGCCAAAGCATAAATATTTATCACCATTTTCAGCTTCACATAAACCAAATTCATTTTCTGCTGGCGCATGTAGAGTGAAATAAATTTTTCTAATTGCGGATGCATTCACCCGACTTGCTAAAGAATCATCTTTATTCAGAACCAGTGTTTCAGCATTATGATAAATAATTTGTTTAGATGCAGCATAAGCCGCAACATCGTTATAACGATCCAGGTGATCTGCACTAATATTTAAAACAACGGCTGCTTTCATCGATAACTCTTGCAATGTTTCCAATTGAAAACTGGACAATTCCAAAACATACAATTCAGCATTATCATCAAGAGAGTCAAGTACCGGCGTACCAATATTGCCACTTGCAATTGTATTCATCCCAGCCTGAGTTGCCATCAATGCTAACAATGTTGTTACTGTTGTTTTACCATTTGAACCCGTTATACCAATTACTGGTGCAGCCACTTCGTGTGCAAACAAATCAATATCACCAATAATTTCTATATTTTTCTGCTTCGCTTCGATTAAAACAGGTTCAGATAAAGCTACCCCTGGACTAACAATAATCCGATGCGCATTGATAAATAATGCTGACTTAAAATCACCGGTAAAATATTCAACTTCAGCATATTCACTTTTTAGCGTAGGCAGCCCAGGCGGAATATCACGGCTATCGACAACAACCACAGCTTCACCCAAAGCACGCAAATAACGCACCACAGACAAACCTGTTTTACCCAGTCCGACGACCAGGGTATAAACAGCTTGTTCAGGCTTCTTAACTGTCATTTTTCTTAATATGCTCATAATCAGTAATAATTATTCTTAACAACCCGCTACAACAAACCTGCTACAGCGGACCTGTTACAGCAGACCGCCGTTAACGAACCTTCAGTGATGCCAGACCAATCAGCACTAACACCACGGTAATAATCCAGAAACGAACAATCACTCTTGGCTCGGGCCAGCCTTTCAGCTCAAAATGATGATGTATTGGCGCCATTCTGAATATTCGTTTTCCGGTCAACTTAAACGATGCCACCTGCAAAATAACAGACACTGTTTCCATTACAAAAATGCCGCCCATAATAACCAGCACTAACTCCTGCCTTACATAAACAGCAACGACACCAAGCGCTGCACCAAGCGCTAAAGCACCCACATCACCCATAAAAACTTGCGCGGGGTAAGTGTTAAACCATAAAAAACCCAGGCCTGACCCTACTAAGGCACCACAAAATATAGTTAATTCCCCCACCCCTGCTACATACGGTATACCAAGATAATTAGCGAACGTGGTGTGTCCTGTTAAGTAAGCAAACACACCTAAAGCACCTGCCACCATTACTGTTGGCATTATTGCCAGACCATCTAAACCATCCGTTAGATTTACTGCGTTACTGCTACCGACAATGACCAGATAAGTTAAAAAAATAAAACCTGCACCAAGTGGAATAACCAAATCTTTCACGAATGGAAAAATTAGACTGGTTTCAATAGGTGTTTGTGCATTATGAAAAATATAATAAGCCGCCGCAAAACCACATACCGTTTGCCAGAAAAATTTTACTTTTGCAGATAGACCTTTTGAATTTCCATAAACCAGTTTTTTATAATCATCAATACCGCCAATCAAGCCAAACGATAAAGTGACACCGAGTACTACCCATACTTTTTCGCTAGATAAATCAGCCCATAACAAAGTACTTATTGCGATAGAAACGAGGATAAGCGCACCACCCATTGTTGGCGTGCCTGCTTTTGATAAATGTGACTGCGGTCCGTCATTGCGCACTTGCTGGCCAATCTTATAACTGGACAGTTTGCGTATCATGACAGGCCCAATCATCAGGGATAAAACTAGCGCAGTGATGGTGCCAAGAATGGCACGCAAAGTAATATATTGAAAAACAGCAAAGCCGCTTTCAAATTGTTGAAGATATTCCGCTAATGTTAAAAACACTAGTTCACCCTCTTATTATTATTGTGGTGGGTCAATATCTCCTCAACTACTACTTCCATCGCTGCACTACGTGAACCTTTAACTAAAACAACATCATCGCTGCTTAAGTTTTTCTTTAGAACTTTTATTAATTCATTTTTGTCTTGAAAATAAAATCCATTTTCACCGAATGCCTTAATTGCACTCTCGCTTAACTCTCCTGTCGCATACAGAGTATTAATACCTGCCTGTTTTGCTTTTTCACCAATATCAGCATGCAGTTTTTCTGCACTCGCGCCCAACTCACCCATATCACCAATAACCAGTACACGCCCACCAGAAAAATCCGCTAGCACATCAATCGCTGCTGCCATAGAAAAAGGATTGGCATTGTAAGTATCATCAATAACGCGATAACCTGCTTCCGATTTCAACGTGGTTAGACGACCTTTGATATTTTCAAAATTAGACAACGAATGAAGAATAGACTGCAGTGGCACACCAACCGACAAAGTAACCGCGGTTGCCGCCAAGGCATTCATTACATTATGCTTGCCAGGAACTTTTAGCTGTAATACTTCTTTTTCAATTTTTCCTGCTGGTGTCTTTACCACTATCTGATAGCGATTAATTGTTATTTCTTTTGCAAAAACATCAGCACTGTCATCTTGCATTGAAAAATGAAGTGTGTTTTTACCTGCACAATAATCATTCCAAAATGGCGAAAAATCATCATCAGCATTAATCACTGCCACGCCACCATTCGCCAGACCATCATAAATCTCCGCTTTTGCACTCGCGATATTTTCGATTGAACCAAAACCTTCTAAATGCGCCTGCCCGGCATTATTAACCACCGCAACATCGGGTTTCGCTATTGCTGTTAGATAACGTATTTCACCAATATGATTTGCACCCATCTCTATCACCGCGAACTGATGTTGCGGTTTCAATTCAAGCAGCGTCATGGGTAAACCAATATCGTTATTTAAATTTCCTTCAGTTGACAACACTGCTGTTACACCAGAGTAATCTTGCAGAATTTTTCTACACATTTCTTTTACTGAAGTTTTACCGTTGCTACCCGTAATACCAATTAACTTTCCAGCAAAACCCTGTCGCCAATGTGCTGCCAATTTGCCCAACGCAATACGTGTATCCTCTACCTGCACATGCGACACATTCTGTGATTGCGGCTCACTCACTAACACACCTGCCGCACCTGACGAGATCGCACCGGCAATAAATTGATGCCCGTCAAAATGTTCGCCTTTTAATGCAACATAAAGGTTGCCCTGCTTAATGTTTCTGGTATCTTTTGACACACCCGTCATCATCACATCACAACCATGTAATGTGCCGTTTAAAACCTGAGCGACTTCGGACATCATCATGCAGATACCCCCGCCGCATCAACAGGCGTACTTCTCAACGATAAAAATTCTCGAGCAACCCGTCGGTCATCAAACGCGACATGAATATCACCGACAATTTGACTGGTCTCATGCCCTTTCCCCGCCAGCAATATCACATCCTCTGGTTTTGCATTTGATATTGCGATGTCGATTGCCTGGCGACGATCAAGCACTGCTTCTACTTTTTCTAAACTAGAGAAGCCCTGCAACACTTCATCAATAATTTTTTGCGGATCCTCATGTCGAGGGTTATCTGTTGTAACAATAATTTTATCGCATTGCGCTTCAACCGCTTTTGCCATCAACGGACGTTTACTGCGATCCCTATCTCCACCACAGCCAAACACACACCATAAATCACCTTTAAAATGTTCACGTAAAGATTCACAAACAGCAGACAAACCCTGCTCAGTATGTGCGAAATCAACAACAACTACAGGCTTATTTTCTTCTGCAATTATTTCTACGCGACCATCAACGGAATGAATCATTGAAAGACTTTTTATAGCTTTATCATAAGAGAACCCGCTCACCAGCAAAGTAGACAACACAGCTAGTGCATTAGACACATTAAACCGACCTAATAACGGAACATCAAAATGGCTAATACCTTTCGGTGTTGAAACGGAGAGGTGACTACCTAATTCAAAGGGTCTCACTTCTACAGCGTTAACAAAATAATCTGCGTAACCCTCATACTTTGAAATATCTTTTTCTAAACTGTAACCCCAGACACAAACATGCGCACGAATCTCTTTAGCCAGAGCACGACCAAATTCATCATCAAGATTAATAACCGCCGTGCTTAAACCCGGAGTAAAAAACAAACGTTTTTTTGCCTTACCATAATTCTCAATCGTGCCATGATAATCCAGATGATCTGCTGCCAAATTACTTAGCACTGCAGTGGTAAAAGCCACACCACTTACTCGACCCTGATCCAGACCATGCGACGAGACCTCCATCACCACATGTTTCGCCCCTTGTTTTTTTATATCTGCAAGTGTTTTTTGTACCAGAAGAGCATCAACCGTTGTTAGTCCCGTCGGATGCAAATCATTAATAAAACCATTACCCAGAGTACCTAACACACCACAATGTACAGAATAAGAATCTAAACACTGCGCAAGAAAATGTGCGATTGAGGTTTTACCGTCTGTACCCGTCACACCAATTGTATTTAAAGACAGAGAAGGCTGGTCATAAAATCGTGATGCTATGGCACCGACTTTATTTTTTAAGTCTTTGCATTGAATACATAAAACTTTATTCGAAATAGATT
>CAZCOZ010000041.1:0-1674 GCA_964500555.1 uncultured Thiotrichaceae bacterium
TTGATTAACAAGGCTCTGGATTTACGTTCCAGCCGGCTGAACAACAGGAAAGATTATGTCACACGCTTCTCGACAACCCATCGTTGTCTCCGCGCTATATCACTTTGTCGTGCTTGATGATTATCAGGAGATGCGTAAACCTTTATACGACTTTATGGTCGAGCAAAACATTAAAGGCACAATACTGCTTGCTCGCGAAGGCATTAATGGTACGGTCGCGGGAATACAGGCATCTGTCGATAAACTACATGAATGGTTACGTTCTGATCCACGCTTAAAAGAGTTACGCACGAAAGAATCCTACGATGAAAACATGCCGTTTTATCGTACCCGTGTAAAATTGAAAAAAGAAATTGTCACTATGGGCGTTCTGGACATTGACCCTAACCATATCGTTGGCACTTATGTGAAAGCAGAAGACTGGAATGAATTGATTTCGGATCCCGATGTCACATTAATCGATACTCGTAATGAATACGAAGTGGCTATCGGCACCTTTAAAAACGCAGTTAATCCCAGTACCGAAACCTTCCGTCAATTCCCTGATTATGTGAAAAAAAATCTGAATTCGAAGAAACATAAAAAGGTGGCGATGTTTTGCACCGGTGGCATTCGTTGTGAAAAATCAACCGCGTATTTGAAGGCGCAAGGATTTGATGAGGTTTATCATTTGCAAGGCGGTATTTTAAAATACCTGGAGACAGTGCCAGAAGAAGAAACTTTGTGGGATGGTGAATGTTTTGTTTTTGATAACCGCGTCAGTGTCGATCATCAATTAAATAAAGGCAGCTACGATCAATGCCATGCCTGTCGTTTGCCGATTACCGATGAAGATAAAAACAGCACTAAATATATTCAGGGAGTGAGTTGTCCAACGTGTTACGATAAAAAATCATCTAAACAACGCCAACGATTTGCTGAGCGTGAACGTCAGGTGCAACTTGCAAAAGCGCGCGGTGAAGAACACATTGGCTCAGAAGTAAATATAATAAGTCAGCAACGTAAACAAATAAAAGAAGCGGAACGTGAAGCAAATCGACTTTCCGGTTTAAAACATAAATAAGCGTGTGAAAAATCATATTAATATTGTGTTAATAATAAGTAGGAAATAACCGTGGCATTAGAAGTTCTGTTTGGCTGGATAGCCTCATCATTATGTACCTTAATACTTGTACCGCAAATTTTTAAAGTGTGGCAAACAAAACAGACAGATGATATCTCGATGTCAATGTTACTACTCTCCGTTGCCGGGAACGCGTTTTGGGTAGCACAGGCAATTATTATGCATAATACGCCATTAATAGTAGGTGCAAGTCTCATTAGCTTAATGAGTATTGTTCTGATTATTTTTAAATACCTTTTCGATTCTGAGTAATTATTCCAAGTTAATGACTACACCTATCCTGTACAGTTTTCGCCGCTGCCCTTATTGCATGCGCGCGCATATGGCCTTAAAGCAGGCCGGTATTAAAGTCGAGCTACGAGAAGTAAAGCTGAGTGATATGCCAGAGGAGGCGCTGGCCGTTTCCCCTGATGAAACCGTGCCTGTTTTAGTGCTTGCAGATGGTACTGCTATCGATGAAAGCTGGGAAATTGTGAAATGGGCGTTGTCGCAAAATGATCCTGACAACTGGTTAGGTAAAAGCGGGTTAGGTAAAAGCGAATTAGATAAAA